>CAZTXI010000068.1:0-7580 GCA_964617265.1 uncultured Carnobacteriaceae bacterium
AAGAAACAAAAAAATGATTCAGCCAAAACTACGGTTAAATAGACTGTAGTTTTTTGGTTTTTCAAAGGGGATTTATTAAGCTAGACTAAATATGGGTGGAATATTTGATCTATTGAATGGTAAGACATTTTTATATGTGGAATATTGAATTTATTGAATGAAAATTAAACCTTATAGGTGATATTTTGTATATAGCACCTATAAACTTAATTATTTTGTAGGAAACAGACCACTAAATTGGTTAGTGACCTTGTACGCCAGCCTATAAGCGACTCAACACCCACCGAATGACCTGTGAATACCCCAATCGCGCACCATAAAAAGCTATTAATTGATCAAATAGCTTGATCTTTATCAATTGTAGAATAACTTTTTCTAAGTTATTTTAAGAGAATCGTTATTTAAAACCCTTCCAAAACCTTTATTTTGCAATCTCTTGAACGAAATGGCTGTTATTTCATACATAATTTGGTAAAATAAGGAATAAGAATTACACAAAAAGTGTATAGAAAGGTTTGAATAAAATGAAACCGTCAAGATTAGTTTCGATTATTCGTCGTTTAGAGGCGATGATGGAAGACAAGACAGAACAATTACAGGTGCGTCGATTTGAAATAGATGGCGCAGAACGTGCTCAAGTAACTTATGACCATGACCGAAATGTATTCATCTTGAACGATCTTACGATTGAAATAGATGAACAAGAGTTTGATAATATTGATTTTATCGCAATGGAAATTTTAGAATTAACACAGCCTGTCTTACCAGAGCAGGATTAGTCAGGATAGAGAGTACTTAGAGTGCTCTCTGTTTTTGGTATAAAAAATATGAAAAGTAAAGGGTACGATTATGTTAAAATGGTTTAAACCAACGTGGATGGTTAACTCGATTTATTCGATTACACCAGCACAATTAGAAGAGAATAATATTAAAGCAGTTCTGACCGATTTAGATAATACATTGATTGCATGGAATAATCCGGAAGCAACCGAAGAATCGATTCTTTGGATTGAAAACATGAAAAAAGCGGGAATTCCTGTCATTATTTTATCGAATAACTCAGGACAGCGTGTAAAGGTTGTTGCAGAACATTTAGGATTGGATTACATTCCACGTAGTCTAAAACCTTCCCGTCGCGGCTTCCGCTTAGCTCAAAAGAAATTAGGATTGCCAAAAGAACAAATAGTGATGGTCGGAGATCAAATTATGACCGACGTTTTAGCAGCTAATCGTTTTGGCGTTCGAAATATTTTAGTGAAGCCAATATTAGCGTCAGATGCTTGGAATACTAAGTTTAATCGATTTGTTGAATTAAAAGTCATGAAAGCTTTAATTCAATCCGTTCCAAATATGAAATGGGGAGATTCTTTAGATGAGCCAATTAGATAATTATGAAGTAGCACATTGTATCGGTTGTGGTGCAGAGCTGCAATCTGAAACTGAAGACAAAGCTGGTTTTGTGCCGTCATCGGTATTAAATAAACCAACAGAAGAGTTAACAGATATTTATTGTAAACGATGCTTCCGTTTGCGTCATTATAACGAAGTTTCAGATGTTGAATTAACTGACGATGACTTTTTAACTATGTTAAATGAAATCAGTTCAAAAGATGCATTGGTTGTCAATGTAATTGATATTGTAGATTTTAACGGAAGTTTAATTTCAGGAATGCAACGTTTTGCAGGTAAAAATCCATTAATTATTGTAGGAAACAAAACGGATCTACTGCCTAAAGCTATCGGTGAAGGGCGTATTCGTCAATGGATGACTGAGCGAGTTGAAGAAGTTGGTTTAAGACCTCTTGAAGTTATTTTAACTAGTGCACTAAACAAAGATAGTGTTCAGGAATTAATGACTAAAATTGAGAAATTACGAAAAGGCCGCGATGTTTATATCGTTGGTTCAACGAATGTTGGAAAATCTACGATTATTAATCAAATCATTAATATCGCAACAGATTCTCCAGATGTCATCACAACTTCTTATTTCCCAGGGACTACTCTAGGAAGTATTGAAATTCCTTTAGATGATGGGCAAGCAATTATTGATACACCAGGAATTATTTTACGTTCTAATATGACAAATAGTTTATCAAAACAAGATTTGAAAAAAGTTATTCCTAGACGTGAAATTAAACCCGTAGTTTATCAATTAGAAGAAAAACAAACTGTATTTTTAGGTGGGTTAGCTCGTTTTGATTATGAAAAAGGTCCAGGTAAGCAGGGAATTGTTTTCTATAAATCAAATGAAATCGGACTACACCGTACAAAATTAGAAAAAGCAGATGAGATTTATGAAAATCATGTAGGTGAGTTATTAACACCACCAAGTGAAGTGGATAAAGATCATAAACCGACATTAGTCAAACATTCATTCACTGTGAAACAGCCTTCTGATATTGTTGTTTCTGGTTTAGGATGGGTATCGGTTCATCAAACACCAGCCAATGTATCGATGTGGGCATCAGAAGAAATTGGCGTATATATTCGAAAAGCAATTATTTAACTAGAGGAGATTAGTATGACTAAATTAACAGGAAAACAAAAACGATTTTTACGTGCACAAGCACATAATATGAATCCCGTATTTCAAATTGGGAAAAATGATTTATCAGAAGATATCGTAATGGAATACGAAGATGCATTATCAAAACGTGAATTAATGAAAGTTCAGATCTTACAAAATGCTACGATTGAGCCAAAAGAAGCTGCTCTATTTATTGAAGAGCACTCAGATATCACAGTGGTTCAAGTAATCGGGAAAGTATTGGTCTTATACTTACCTGCAACAGAAGATAAATATAAAAAATATTCAACAGAACTACCAAAATCTAACTAGTATCGATGATTAAGCGATGAAAGGTTGGGGTATCGATGGAAAAAATAATTTATAGTGATGATTTTTATGTAAATGACTTTCCAAACAAAGACGTCGATTATGCAAAAGGGTACATCGAAGCTTTCATGAAAAAACCACCCAAAAAGTTATTCGATTATTTAAACGAGCAAAGCCATTTTGGTAAACTTAGTCCAGAATTTCAGGCAGTGATAATCGGAGAAGCAAGGGGTACCTTATTTGGGAAGTCTCAAGCAGCCGTGGTGATTGTTCATTCGAATTTTATAGCTTATTCTACAACAGAAGACTATCGTACACCGATGAGCATCCAATATGGTTATGCGACGTTTGATAATCAACTTTCACTATCGAAAAATCAAAATCAGTTAGAAATGAATATCCCTTATGAAACGTTTATATTGGGAGTGGGATCCGATTCGTTAGAAGAGGATTATCGAGTCTTAAGTGCCTTATTGGATAAAAATAGTGAATCAGTGGCTTTATTTTATGAAGTGTTGCCAGAACGTGATAATCACAAAAAGTCAATCGTAACGCCAACAGTTGAGCCAACGCCAACTGCAGAAGACGATTTAGAACCAATAGAAGAGGCTGAACAAGAGTGGGGGCATATTCTTATGGAAGAAAATAAACAAGGTGAAATGCAGGAGATGAAGCACCTTCCTGCTGAACGAAAAGAGCAATATCCAGCAGAGCAACATTGGCCAAGTGAACCAGCTCATTCGGATGAAGTGAAGACCGAAAAAACGAAGATTGATAAACGATTTGATGTTAAAGGTCCGATTATTAGTAACCATCCGATACCTAGAGGGTTTGTTTACCATAAACCAGTTGTTTATGTGAACAGCATCCGACCAGGTATATTTAAAACCGTAACAGCTAAAGCTGGTTATTTAAAAGCGTATAATGCTTGTTTAGATGAAATCAAAGACGATATCGAGACCGGTAAATTTGACGCAGTATTTAATTTATCTTACACAGCTCAAACGGTGGAAAATTATTTTGATGTTATGGTTACCGGCGATGCCGTAGTTTATGAAAAAGAATAAAGTATACAGATAATATAAGAAAGGGACGAAGGAGACTTGAGTAGGAAATCAATTGTGCAGGAACCAGAAGTTTTAATAGAAGAGATTCGGACAAGTAAGCGTGAAAAAGTGGGTATTTTAGGTGGTACGTTTAATCCACCACACATGGGTCACTTAATGATGGCAGAGCAAGTAAAAGATCAACTAGATTTAGATAAAATTTTCTTTATGCCAACCGCGCAACCACCGCATTCATCTGTCACGAAAACAACCATTGCTTCTGAAAAACGTGTGCAAATGCTAGAATTAGCCACAATGGACAATTCAGATTTTGAAATTGAACGCTATGAAGTCGACAAAGGCGGTAAAAACTATACTTATGATACGATGAAAGCTTTAATTGAGCTGTATCCCACAGTGGACTTTTATTTTATTGTAGGTGGCGATATGATTGCAGACATGCCAACTTGGTATCGCATCGATGAATTAATCGAATTAGTTCAATTTGTTGGTGTGAACCGACCAGGATACTCTGTTGAAACAGACTATCCAATTATTATGGTGGATATACCGATGATTGATATTAGTTCATCAACTATTCGCAAAAAAGTTGCGATGAATTGTTCAATAAAATACTTAGTCCCTGAAGATGTCCGTAACTATATTGTATTGGAAGGATTGTATCAAGATGACGAAACACCCCATTGAATACACAGGTAAATACACCTCTATGACTCGTGAAGAACTGATAGAAGAAGTTGAAACTCGCTTATCAAAAAAGCGTTTTAACCATGTGCTTAGAGTCGAAGAGACTGCACTCGAGTTAGCAGAGCAATACGATGTGAATCCCGAAAAAGTAAGTATAGCTGCCTTATTGCATGATGTAGCGAAAGAAGAGCCTGATAATGAAATGCGTGATTTAGTTATCAGTGAAAATCTTGATCTGGATTTATTACAATATGGAAATCAAATTTGGCATGCTCCAGTTGGGGCGGTTCAAGCTAAGCGAGACTTTGAAATTACAGATGAAGAAATTATCAATGCGATTATATTTCATACGGTTGGTTCACCAGAAATGACTGCGGTTGAAAAAGTTATTTTTGTCGCAGACTATATTGAACCAGGTCGTGATTTTGAAGAAGCTATAGAGGCCCGAAAATTAGCAGAAAAATCACTTGAAGAAGTTATCCAATACAAACTTAAGAGCACCATTATTGACTTAATCAAACAGAATAAAAAAATCTATCCAAAAGCGATTGATTCTTATAACGCTTGGATATTAAAGTAATCGGAGGAAATAATTTAATGACAAAAACACCAGAAGAATTATTAGAGTTAGTAGTAAGAACAGCGGATGACCGCCAAGCAAAAGATATTGTCGCAATTGATATGCGTGGCTTATCAATCGTAACTGATTTTAACGTTATTACACATGCTTCAAACTCACGTTTAGTGAATGCCATTGCTGAAAGTGTAATTGATGCAGCAGAAAAAGCAGGCGTAAACGTTATGAATATCGAAGGAAAGCAAGACGGAAACTGGGTATTAATTGACTTAGGAGACGTTGTGTTCCACGTATTTGATGAAGATGAACGTAGCCATTACCGTTTAGAAAGTCTATGGGCTGAAGCTAAAACTGTCGACGTTTCAGAATGGATCGTTGAGTAAAATGACTTACGGAGTCTTTGCCCAAGTTTATAATGAGCTGATGGATGATGAAATCTTTTTAAAATGGCGAGACTATACTGAGAAGCATTTACCAAAAGGGTCTTCCATTTTAGAATTAGGTTGTGGTAATGGACAATTAGGCATTTTATTAAAAAAAGCTGGTTACGGTATTGAAGGATTGGACTTATCGGAAGAAATGCTCTCGTTAGCACAGGTACGGCAAGAAGAAGTGGGTGTTCAATTTCCATTAATTCAAGGCGATATGCGCAATTTAGAGGGTTTTGGTTTATATGATGCGATAATCAGTTTTTGTGATTCACTTTGTTATTTACCTAAAACAGCCGATTTCAAGAGAACATTTCAAGAAGCTTATGAACACTTAAAAGAAGAAGGCGTATTTTTATTTGATGTATTTACAACAGAGCACATAGAGAGTTTGGATGGGTACTCTTATCATGATGAAATGCCGGGCATTTTATTTGTATGGGATAGTTACCATGGGGAGTCTGAGCATTCAATCGAGCACGATTTATCTTTCTTTATTGAACAAGAAGATGGATCGTATGCGCGTGAAATGGAATTACATCAGGAACGGACTTATCCGATTGATACGTATTTATCGATGTTAAAAGAAGCCGGATTTACTAACATTGAAGTCAATGCGGATTTCGATCAAGCTGTTACCGGTGAGAATATTCGTTGGTTTTTTAAAGCACAAAAGTAAGGACTGGATGAAATGAAAAGCTGTGGTATTGTAGCTGAATATAATCCATTTCATAATGGACATCAGTATCAAGTAGAACAAGCCCGCCAACATGTAAAGGCGGATGTTGTGATTGCAGTGATGAGCGGGAATTTTTTACAACGAGGAGAGCCGGCCATTGTTGATAAATGGACGCGAACCCAAATGGCATTGGCTAGTGGGGTTGATTTAGTTGTAGAATTACCCGCTGTTTTTGCTTTGCAACCTGCTGATTATTTTGCTAGAGGTGCGATACAAACACTTGGTGCATTAAAGATTGATTCGTTGTGTTTCGGTGTTGAGGAAGGGGAAGCAACGGATTATTTAGAAGCTTCTCAGTGGATGGTGGACCATGAAAATGTTATAGCGGATGCGATTAAAAATTCAACTACACCTGGCTTAACTTATGCCGAACAGATTGATCAGATTGTTACAGAATTAGCACCCGAATTTCCACTAAAACTAAATTCACCTAACAATCAGCTCGGATTTGGGTATACAAAAGAATTAATCAGAAATGAATTAGCGGATAAAGTTGAATTGTTTCCATTAAAACGAAAGAGTGCCGGTTACCATGATCGGGATATGAAAGTCGATAACCCGATTGCTAGTGCGACAGCCATTCGATTAGGTTTAATGGATGGAAAAGATATTTCAGAGTATGTACCTAAAGAAGCTTATTCATATTTAGAAAATAAGCAAAATCAATTGGTGACATGGGACGATCTTTTTCCATTATTAAAATACCAATTACTTGTTCAATCCGAAGAAGAGTTGCGGGAAATCTATCAAATGACAGAAGGTTTAGAAAATCGATTGAAATCAGCTGCAAATGACTCGCATGATTTCAATGAATTTATGGACAAAATTAAAACAAAACGTTATACTCAAACACGACTGCAACGATTATTATGTTATGTCTTGTTGCAGTGGAAAAACGATGCAATACTTGCTGAGATGTCAAAAATCCAATCTATTCGAGTACTGGGTTTTTCAAAAGTTGGGCAAGCGTATCTTAGAGAAATAAAACATGAAATAAATGTCCCGTTGATTGTAAATGTCAATAAAAATACGAAGGATTATGTCCCATTTGATGTTACTGCTGGTGAAATTTACCGGTTAGCAAATAGTAAACTGATTTCTCGACAAGATTTTGGACAAAAGCCTGTAAAAATTGATTGACAGAATGCTATCAGACTAGTATAATTACTGATGTTGTCTATTCGCAAAAATAAAATCTTGAGTCAAGTTTGAGGTGACAAAGATGAAAGTGAAATGGTCTTTAGCA
>CAZTXI010000069.1:0-7574 GCA_964617265.1 uncultured Carnobacteriaceae bacterium
TTATTTTATATAATAAGTATATCTTCCGTTGCTTATGCAGGTAAAATGCTGTGAAAGGATTTGAGATAGATACCATTTAGAGTTAAGTCCACCCATAAAGTGGAACAAATCTTTACGGCATAATTTCGTTTGATAACGAAGCACGGTATAGTCGCAAATCATACGAAGCGTTGCGGACTCACGCAACTCAGTATGCCCACAAGTACAGCGCACAAATTTTCTAGCAACTTCGATATTGAAACGATTGCACCTGAAACATGTTATCCCCGTTTTTACGAGTAGCATCTGCGCATCCGTCAATGGCTCAATCACAAAAGGATTATCTACCTGAAATTTTTTGAGTTGTCTAGTAACAGATGCAAAATCCAGAGAGTCAGATTGTGAAATCCGCTCCGTATTAGCGACATGTTTAATATAATTTTTTAACTGATTACGACGAATAATCTGTATATCATTAACATCCGAATGTATAGCCACTTCATTATGTTCACCAATAAAAATTAAAGCACCATGAATATTGTTTGGATGAATATGATGAGCTAGTATTTTACGAATGTTTTTAAAAGAACGACGGGCTTGAAAAATGCAATCACTGCTATATTCGTAGCCATCTATTACTGTTCTCCCATCCGCATACTCAAATTTCCCCATATAATTTTTAATTTCCAATACATAACAACTCTTATTTGTAAAAACAATAAGATCACTTTCTGAAACACCATTTGTATTTGTCCAAAAATTGGTGAGATATTGCCAATGTTCTTCGCCATATTCTCGAAAATAGCGCAAAACTTCCTGTTCTCCCATTTCACCAATGGTTAGATTTTGATAAAGGGATTCATATTCGCTAAACAACTCCGGACTCCGTTTCTTCAAAGCAGATAGAAATGTAAATTGACTTGGTATTTGTGAGTTTTCGTGAAATATTTTTTCCAAAGAAAACACCTCCTATATATATAATTTGCCAAAAAATCGAATTTTCGCGAAAAAACTTAAAAATTATTCAAATTCGTCTACTTACCCCGATTTTAAAACAAATAAAACGTATGCTAATAATGAGGGGGGTTGGTTGGATGAGTGATGAACATGCTATTATTCAGCGGGTCTATGCAGCGAAAAGCGATTCAGTAGCCGCTGATTTATTGATATCAGACTATTTGCCGTTTATAAAAGCACAAGTAGCTAAAGTTATGAAACGCCCAGTCGATATTCATCAAGATGACGAATACAGCATCGCAATGATTGCGTTCCATGAAGCGGTTAATGGCTATTCAAAATCTCGAGGCGCATTCTTAAGTTATGCTGCCTTACTGATGCGAAATCGTATCATTGATTTTTGGCGGAAAAACAATCGCCATAATCAAGTCATTTCAATCAACGCTCCGACGTCAGACTGGGATCAAACGATTGAAGATTCCATAACAGATGATGCAAACCATGCCGAAAATTTAGTTATACGAGAAGCGACGAAGGAAGAAATTATCGAGTTAAGTACACAAATTAACTCATTTGGTATTTCGCTGACCGATATCGCGGACAACAGTCCAAAGCAAGAACGGACCTTAGCAGCTTGTCGAAAAGTCGTCGCATCGGCTAAAGATAATAAGGAAATTATGGAAGAATTTTTCAGAACGAAACGATTGCCCTTAAAACAATTAACAGAACAGTCAAAAGTGTCTCGAAAAACGATTGAGCGACATCGGAAATATATTATTGGATTACTCGTTATTTATACAAACGGTTATGAAATTATTCGCGGACATTTAGCAGAAGTAATGAGAGGAGGAACCGCAGAATGAAATATTTAGTGATGGAAACATTTAATAGTTATGCGGTTCTTTTAGATGAAGAAGGCCGTTTTGTTAAAAGTGCGAACTTAGGTTATGAGTTAGGGGATACGGTTCAAAATCCTGTATTAATGAGCGATAACCCCCTTGAAAAATTAAAAAACCCTCGTAAAATAGCAAATAAAATTGCAGGCGGAATATTAATGGTGGCCGCAATAGTTGCTTTATTCTTAGGGGTGAATTTTTACCAACAAAACTATGCGCCTTATACATCCATTTTTATGATGATTAACCCAGAAGTTGAAATGATTTTAAACCGAAACGGTGAAGTGATTGATTTAGAAGGCGCGAACGAAGATGGGGATATTTTACTAGAGGACTACAAACCAAATAGTAAAGATAAAACGATTATCTTGAATGAGCTGGTGGATCGAGCAATTGAATTGGGATTCTTAGCGGAAGGTGGGCAAGTTTCGATATCCATAGATACGCCAGATCAAAATTTATTTGAACAATACGGTATCGAGCTTCGACGTGAGTTAGATGGACGGACAACAATAACTATTCAAATTACAGATATTGAAAATAAAGGGAATACAACACCTCCGCCGGTAGCACCCACACCAACGCCAGAAAGTCCGTCAGATGATGATTCGGGTTATGATGAATCTGATTATGGCGAGCCGGTTGAAAAGCCGCAACCAAAATCACCAGCACCTAAACCGAAAGTAGAAGAAACAAATTATGATGAAACCGACTATGATGACGACGATACGGATTACGACAATGACACGGACTATGATGATGACTCTGATTACGACGATTCAAACTATGATGATTAAAAATAAAGTGTAGACTATAAAAAGTCTGCACTTTTTTAATTTCTTCAACTTGTGTTACTTAACGAAGGACTTTTTCCTGTGCTATACTGAAATAAGAGGGGGGATATGCATTGAAAGAGAAATTACATTCTATTTTAAAAGTAGAAGATACGAGTGATTTAACGAGTAAACTATATAATTATTTAAATATTGGTATGACGGTGATTAGTTTGGTGCCGTTAATGTTTAATCGGCAGTCTGAATCCTTATTGACTATTGAAATGATTGCAGCTGTTTTTTTCATAATTGATTACTTACTTCGATGGTTTACAGCAGATAAAGAGATGCAAGATAAAAATCCAGTAGCTGCCTATTTTACGTATCCCTTTACGTTTTATGCGATAGTTGATTTATTAGCAGTTCTCCCATTTCTGGGATTAATTAATCAAACTCTTAGACTTTTCCGAGTATTTCGTTTATTTCGATCACTTCGAGTATTCCGTGCCTTTCGCTTATTTCAAAACTCAAAAAGTTTCGGAATTTTGAAACGAACCTTAAGAAAACAAAAAGATTCTCTAGTCATAGTGGGTATCGTCGTATCGTCATATATCTTTATTGCAGCTTTATTAGTGTTCAACCTTGAACCGGATACGTTCCCATCATTTTTACAAGCATTACTTTGGTCGACTGAGTCTCTCACTACGGCAACTTATTCTGATCATTATCCGAGTTCGAATATTGGACAAGTATTATCCATTATTTCCTATTTAGTAGGAGTCGGAATTATCGCGTTGCCAACGAGTATTTTAACTGCAGGGTATATTGATGAGTTGGAGAAGGAAAAAGGTGTCTATGTGGATGATAATGACAAAGAAAATAAAAAAGACGCGTCAGAATAAAGCATAAAAGTGCAGACCTTGAATGGTCCGCACTTTTTTAATTCTTATTTGATTACTTCGACCAATCTCTTTAAAGTCTCTGCACTGTCTAAAAAACCTTCTACCGGGTCGTCACCAGGCGCAAACTCTAATAAGTAGGTTTGGTTATGTGGTGAGTACTTATGGATTAAAGCAATATATTGCTTCCAGTTCTCCACTGCATCCGCTAGTGGGAATCGATTTCGGTAGTGCTCCCAATTAAAAACATGGATATTTGATATATAAGGTGCCAATTCAGGGAGGCTCTCAATCCGTTCGTCGACACTTAAAATCTCAGCAGGTTGCCAGTATAGGAGTACGTTTGGTGCATTAATTTCATGCAATAATGCTATCGTACTTTTGGGCGTATCTGTTAGTGTATTTGCGTGGTACTCTAGGCTGATTGTTAATCCTGCTTCAGCCGCATCTTTTGCTATTCGCTGAGCGTCAAACACGATTTGTTGGCGGGCTTCTTGATCGGTATCCAAAGAACCTTTTACGCCAGCCCACACACGTAGCGTTGGCACACCTAAAGCATTCGCAACCTCTAGAAAAGGTGTGAAGTCTTTAAATGTTCCGAGTTTATAATATGTCCCATAAGAGCTGGACGTCAAACCGGCGTCTGCCATCTTCGTAGCGACTCTTTTCGCATTCGCTAGATTAGTTTCGGGCACATGAATATCACTACCCCATTCAATCGCATCTAATTCCGCTTCTTTAACTAGAGCAATCACTTCATCGACCGTTTTATCTCGAAATGTTATTGAACATAATCCAAGCATAAATTTTGCAGCCTCCTAAGCCATGATTTCGTAGCTTTCTTTAGTAATCTCATATTGTAATGGTTCACCGTTAATATAACGCATCGCTTCGTCCGTCATTAAGGCACCTAGACGGGCCAATTCTTTTCCAGTACTTCCGGCAATATGTGGTGTGTACACAACGTTATCTAACTCAAAAATCAGAGAATCTTTTGCAGGTGGTTCGGGGTAAACAACATCTAAAACAGCTGTTATGTCCGTTCGTTCTTTTAGTACTTCCAGCATTTCAGGTTCGTTTACAATCGCTCCACGAGCCGTGTTGATAAAACTTGTTCCGTGTTTCATTTTACGGAAATGGTCTCCAGTAATCATATTTTCTGTTTCTGGTAACCAAGGTGCGTGAAGTGACACAACATCTGCTTGTTCGAATAATTCGTCTAGTTCAACTAATTTAACGCCTAATTCTGCCGCTTCAGATTCTTCCACAAATGGATCGTACACAATAACATCTAAATCAAAAGGCTTCAATAGCTCAATTGTTTTACGTCCGATTTGGCTCAATGAAATAATTCCCACTGTTTGTTTGTAGGCACCCGGCGTCTCGTGAACAACCACGCCTGCTGGTTTACCAAGGTTTGCTTTCGTTTCACGAACGAATTTCCAGCCATCTTTTAAAGTGAATAGAATTTGACTCAGTGTGAACTCGGCAACTGGAATCGCATTTGCGCTGTTGGCTGTTGAAATGGTTACGCCTTGCTCCCAAACTTTATCTGTTAGTAAGGATTTCATCGATCCAGCAGCATAGAAAATTGCTTCTAAGTTCGGTGAAATGGCCATGATTTCTTCACTATATTCGATAGAGCCCATCCCGGAGAAAATCACTTCAACATCCTTAAAGGACTCAAGTTTATTTTGGTAATTTGTTTTTGTAATGGGTTCATCAATAACATCAAAATGTGTATGAATCAGCTTCAGAGTTTCTTCGTCATAACATTTTTTAAACATAAATTCCGATAAGACAAAAAGTGCTTTCTTCATTTAATTTGCCAACTTTCTTTTTTTTACGGTATAGATTATCTTATAAAATATACCACATGCTATTCTTTTTAGGCAACAAAGCCGTTTATAGACTTACGCCTCTGAAGGTTTAGTGAAGAGTCTTTGAAACAATCCAATAATGGGACCAATTATTAATGCAGAGACAATTGTTCCTTCACGCACACCAATAATACTGCCGGTCACCACCAAACCTAATAAAACAGCCGAAGTGACAAGGGTCAAATCAAATATAATTTTAACAAAACTAAAAGGGCGATTGATCGCATCTGAAATGGCATAAACAATACCTTCAGCAGGATTATATATTTTAGCAGCCTTTAACTGCATGAATACACCGAATCCCATGATGATACAACCCGCAAATAATATACTTAATTGTTGAATATAGGTTTTAGGGAATAAATTACGTAAAAGAAAATTTGAAAATTCAACTGAGAATCCTAAGATAAAGGATACAAAAAACTGAAATAATTGAATTCTAGGGAAAGATTTTTTCTGTATTACAATCTGTAAAAGAACATACAGGGTATTAAATACACCGGTCATCAGACCGAAACTTAACCCGGATAGCTGACTGATTACGAAAGATAGGCTAGTAACGGCAGTTGCGCCCAGTTGTGCTTTAGTGATTAAAGTAATCGCAAAGCCCACAATTAAAATGCTCATAAATAAAATAATATAATCCTTCATGTCTCGTTTCATTTATACCCTCCATAATGGCTTTTAGTCATTTTAACACTAAACTCTTTTTCATGAATGTAAGATTATAAAAAATATTGTAAAAAACATTCGCAGATACCCCACTTTTTAAAAAGTTAATACGTAATCTATTAGTGTATAGCGGATAAATGTATCTTGAAATGAACGACCCTTAAAATATATTACGGATTCTCTGATCTATAACCTGTAAATAGTGCTGATATTCCTCCCGACTATCATCCTCGAACACTATTTACACCATATGAAAAAAAGCAGCCCATGCCTCGGGCTGCTTTTTGCTTTGTAATATTGGGTGGATATTTTAAAACCATATGGTGAAGAAAAACCAGATAATCATTGCGAGTTGTATAGTTGCTTCTGCTATTTGTCCCGTTAGGAACCCAGCCACTGAGCCCATTGATGCACGTAAGGACTCTTGGATTGATCGACCTTGTCGCATTTCAAGGATGAGCACGACGATAAAAGGTAAGATAATAATTCCAAAAGGTGGAAAGATAAAAGACCCAACGATAACGGATAAAGCTGCTCCTTTTTCACCGACCGAACTCCCACCGTATTTTTTCACTGATAGGGAACTGGCAAATATATCGGCCAAAGTCAGTATGATGGTTAATATGACCATCACGATCCAAAAGAATGTGGTCAACTCACCGGAGTTAATGAAAAAGTGATAGATTAAAAATCCTGCTCATACCGCGGTTACACTTGGTAAAACTGGGTAAATAAGGGCTACAAAACTAAGTCCGAATAAAAGTAATACAATAAGCCATAAGATAAAATCCATGGGAACACCTCTCTCTGTCTATTAAACCTACTCTTATTTTAACAAGACATCAAGCATCATGCATCAGTCTTTAGTTGGGCTTTGTTTAATCTGATCAATACTAGCAGCCCACGCACCTACTTGCTCCGTTCCATCATAAGTGAATTGAGCTTCCACTAAAATCTCACCGGTTGAAATATCATAAACAACGAGATCTGTTGGTTTAATTTGATTTGTTTCTGAGTCATCTTCATCCATTTCATTATTGTTCAGGACGAATAATTTACCATCTAAAATAAACAACTCATTCATTGCGAAGTCCATATTTTTCTTTTCTTTGAAGTCCATTGCTAAATCAACTTCACCAACTTTTTCTTGACTTGTTTTATCATACTCGACTAAAGTTGTTTCGACGATACTATATAAACGGCTGTCATCACTAACGACTAATCTTTCACCAGGGATTTCTCGTTTAATTATGGCATCTTTGTCATAATCAATTAAGTAAATCACTTCTTTATCTGTTTCTGAATCAATAGAACGGAAGGCTTGTATCGATTCGTTGTTGTGGGCCGTTGTATAGATGACTGGTTCAATATAATTTGGAGATTCAAATAAGACAGTTTCTGTCATGTTTTTCGTTTCGAAGTTATATGAAACTAGAGAAAGCTCACTTTTTTCAGATCGACGAGTGTCGATTAATACATCAACATTAGGGTAGTTCTGGTTGATTCCTATAATACTTG
>CAZTXI010000070.1:0-7465 GCA_964617265.1 uncultured Carnobacteriaceae bacterium
TTCAACGTTATAAAGGACTAGGTGAGATGGATGCGGATCAATTATGGGAAACAACGATGGATCCAGATACAAGACGCCTAACTCGTGTTGAAGTAGAGGATGCAAAAGAAGCAGATCGTGTCATGACAATGTTAATGGGGGATAAAGTTCCACCACGTCGTGAATTTATCGAAGAGAATGCTCGATACGTTGAAAATATTGATATTTAATCACTTTAAAAAGTAATGACTGTTTTTGAAATGGGAGGAGCAATAGAGATTGGCTGAAGATAGAAGTGGAATTGAGAATATTCAACTTGCCCAAGAAATGAAAAAATCTTTCTTAGATTATTCAATGAGTGTTATTGTAGCGCGAGCACTTCCAGATGTTCGAGACGGTTTAAAACCCGTACACCGTCGTATACTGCACGGAATGAACGAACTAGGAAATACACCGGACAAGGCACATAAAAAATCTGCACGTATTGTTGGGGACGTAATGGGTAAATATCACCCGCATGGGGACTTGGCAATTTATGATGCAATGGTTCGTATGGCTCAAGATTTTAGTTACCGTAATCCATTAGTGGATGGACACGGGAACTTTGGATCTGTCGATGGAGACTCAGCAGCTGCGATGCGTTATACCGAAGCTCGTATGAGTAAAATTGCTTTAGCACTATTACAAGATATTAATAAAAATACGGTAGATTACCGTGAAAACTATGATGGTAGTGAAATGGAACCCGTTGTTTTACCATCAAAATTCCCGAACTTACTTGTAAATGGAGCAAGTGGGATTGCGGTTGGTATGGCGACAAATATTCCAACGCACAACTTGCGTGAAACAATCGAAGCATGTCGTGTGGTTATGCATAATCCAGATGCGACAACAGCTGATTTAATGGAAGTATTACCAGGGCCAGATTTCCCAACAGGTGGTATCATCTTAGGTAAATCAGGTATCCGAAAAGGTTATGAAACGGGTCGTGGGTCAATTCTGATTCGCGCAAAAACTCGAATCATCGAAGAAAATAATCGCGAAACGATTATCGTTGATGAACTACCTTACTTAGTTAATAAAGCGAGATTACATGAAAAAATTGTAGAACTAGCCCGAGATAAGAAAATTGAAGGTATTACAGCTGTTCGAGATGAATCAGACCGAGATGGTATGCGTATGGTTATTGAAGTACGTCGTGATGCGTCAGCAGCGGTTATTTTAAATAACTTATTTAAAATGACACAACTTCAAACGTCATTTGGTTTTAACATGGTTGCGATTGTAAATGGTACACCGCGCACATTAAGCCTAAAAGAAATTATTGAATACTACTTGGCGCATCAACGTGATGTTATTCGTAGAAGAACAGCATTCGACAAAGAAAAAGCAGAAGCTAGAGCGCACATTTTAGAAGGTTTACGTATTGCGTTAGACCATATTGATGCGATTATTTCAATTATTCGAAATTCTGATACTGGTGCTATCGCAAAAGAACGTTTAATCAACGAATATAGTTTATCAGAACGCCAAGCTCAGGCAATTTTAGATATGCGTTTAGTTCGTTTAACAGGACTAGAACGTGACAAAGTTGAAGATGAGTATCAAGAATTAATGACTCTAATTGCTGATTTAGCGGATATTTTAGCGAATCCAGAACGTATTGATACAATCATTGAAGAAGAGATGGTTGAATTAGCGGATAAATTTGGTGATGACCGTCGTACGGAATTAATGGTTGGAGAAGCGTTAAGTATTGAAGATGAAGACTTGATTGAAGTTGAAGAGGTTGTCATCACGCTTTCTCATAATGGTTATATGAAACGTATGCCGATAACGGAATTTAAAACACAAAACCGTGGTGGACGTGGTGTTAAAGGAATGGGCACAAACGATGATGACTTTGTGGAAACAATCCTTTCAACTTCTACCCATGATTTAATTTTATTCTTTACGAATACGGGTAAAGTTTATAAAGCAAAAGCTTATGAAATTCCAGAATATGGCCGAACAGCTAAGGGAATCCCAGCCTTAAACTTCTTAGGTATCGATAATGACGAGCATATTGAAGCAATGGTTGCCTTTAGAGGAACACCAGATGAAACCGAACAATTCTTCTTTACAACGAAACTTGGAACAGTTAAACGTACAGCAGTTACTGAATTCCAAAATATTCGTCAAAGTGGTTTAATCGCGATTAATCTGAATGAAGGCGATGAACTAATTTCAGTAAAAGTTACAAATGGAGACCAGAATATCGTAATTGGAACAAAAGATGGTTATGCCGCTAGTTTCCATGAAGAAGATGTTCGCTCAATGGGTCGAAATGCTACAGGAGTTCGTGGAATTAATCTACGAGATGGTGATGAAGTAGTAGGTGCTGATATTCTAGAACCAGATAGCTATGTTTTAGCTATTTCAGAAAATGGTTACGGTAAAGGAACCAAAGCTGAAGAATATGGTATCCGTCGCCGTGGTGGTAAAGGAGTGAAGACCTTTAAGATTACGGAGAAGAACGGTTCACTTGTCGGAATGCGTACTTATACCGGTGATGAAGATGTTCTCCTAATTACAAATGAAGGAATCATCATTCGATTTAGCGCTGATAATATTTCAATCACAGGTCGAGACACACAAGGGGTACGACTCATGCGTCTTGATGAAGATCAATTCATCTCAACGATGTCAATCGTTCAACCAGAAGATGAAGATGAAACGGATGATACAGAAACAGTCAAAACGGATAATGTAACTGAGCTGTCTGATGCTGAAACAGAAGATGGTGCATTACCATCAGAAGTGGAAGATTTATTAGACCGTGCAGAAGACGACGATTCAGAAGAGTAACCTAAAATTAAATTAAGCAGAAGCATTCTTAACCCATTATTTGATCAGTAGGTTAAGAGTGCTTTTTTTATACCCTTTATTAAGGAAAATTTACTCTGTATATTGAAATTAATTTCATATAAACCCTTATGGCACGCTCCTTTGTTAATATTTAGTTAAAACATTCATTATACTTTTATTAGTAATCAGACTATAGTATGATGGAATTGATGGAACCCCTTTCATCAATAAACTAACTATATAGGAGGACATATTCTATGGGAGAATATATCATGTCGATTGACCAAGGTACAACTAGTACACGTGCGATTATTTTTGATCGTGAAGGACATCCAAAGTGGAGTGCTCAGCAAGATATTACGCAGCATTATCCAGAACCAGGTTGGGTAGAACACGATGCAAATGAAATCTGGATCAAAACACTCCAAGTTGTTACAGGTGCTCTAATTGAAGGAGGAATTAGTGCAGAAGAAATTAAAGGAATTGGTATCACAAACCAACGTGAAACAACAGTGGTTTGGGATAAAAATACAGGTGAACCGATTCATAATGCGATTGTGTGGCAATCCAAGCAAACATCAGGACTGGCAGACAAGCTAATTGAAGATGGTCACAAAGAACTATTCCATAAGAAAACTGGTCTAGTAATTGATTCATATTTCTCAGCAACAAAAGTTATGTGGTTATTAGATGAAATTGAGGGTGCTCGAGAGAAAGCAGAAAATGGCGATCTACTATTTGGAACGATTGACACTTGGATATTATGGAAATTAACCGGTGGAGAAGTTCATGCGACAGATTATTCTAACGCAAGTCGTACGATGATGTATAACATTATTGACTTAGAGTGGGATGAAGAATTATTAGAGATTATGAATATTCCTAAAGCAATGTTACCAGAAGTTCGCTCTTCTTCGGAGGTTTATGGACATACTGTACCAAGTCATTTAAACGGTGTGAGTGTACCAGTCGCAGGTATGGCAGGGGACCAGCAAGCGGCGTTAGTTGGACAAGCAGCGTTTAAAGAAGGAATGGTTAAAAATACCTATGGAACTGGTGCATTTATCATTATGAACACGGGATCTGAGCCAATTTTCTCAGATAATGGACTACTAACTTCTTTAGCTTATGGAATTGATGGAAAAGTAACTTATGCCTTAGAAGGTAGTATTTTCGTTGCTGGATCATCAATCCAATGGTTACGTGATGAATTACGTATGTTCCCACAATCACCGATGTCAGAAGACTACGCAACACGTGTGGATACAACAGATGGTGTGTATGTTGTACCAGCCTTTACAGGTTTAGGTGCACCATATTGGGATCAAAATGCTCGTGGAGCAGTATTTGGCTTAACTAGAGGAACATCTAAAGAACAATTTATTCGTGCAACACTTGAGTCTATGGCTTATCAAACAAGAGATGTATTAGATACGATGGTCAAAGACTCTGGAATTGAAATTCCAATCATGCGTGTAGATGGTGGAGCAGCAAATAACGATTTCTTAATGCAATTCCAGGCAGACGTATTAAATACACAAATTGACCGTGCAGAAGTTATGGAAACAACTGCTTTAGGTGCAGCTTACTTAGCTGGAATCGCGGTAGGTGTATGGAAAGACTTTAGTGAAGTACAAGAATATTGGGAATTAGATGAAACATTCAATCCAGAAATGTCTGAAGACCAAAGAGAAGACTTATATGCTGGATGGCAAAATGCTGTAGAAGCAGCACGTGTGTTTAAACATAAACCAATTCGTGCAAATCGCGAAGAAAAATAATCAAAAAATAAAATTTTAGGCATATTGATGCAAGGGGTGACTGTTGAAATGACACTATCATTTGAAACTCGAAAACAGACAATCGAAACCCTAACAACTGAAAAAATGGATTTACTGATTATTGGAGGCGGAATAACTGGGGCTGGCTTGGCGTTACAAGCCGGTGCTCAGAATTTAAAAACGGGTCTAATTGATATGCAAGACTTTGCGGCTGGAACATCTAGTCGTTCTACAAAATTAGTCCATGGTGGTTTACGTTATTTAAAACAATTCGAAGTTGAACTAGTAGCAGATATTACGAAAGAACGAGCAGTTGTTTCAAGTAATGCACCACATATTGTTAAACCCGAATGGATGTTGCTTCCAGTCTATGATGAACCTGGAGCTTCATTTACAGATTTCTCGGCAGATGTCGCATTAGATTTATATGATCGACTAGCCGATGTTGATCCGAAATGGCACCATTCTCTTATTTCACGAGAAGAGGTTCTAGATAATATTCCAACCTTGAAAGAGAATGGATTATTAAAAGGTGGCTTATATTTAGATTATTTCAATGATGACGCAAGATTAACCATTGAAATTATGAAAAAAGCAGCTGACTTAGGAACATTACTTGCCAATTACGTAAAAGCGACTGGTTTTTTATATGATGAAGCTGATCAAATCACTGGTGTAACAGTCGAAGATGTCTTAACAGGCGAACAGTATGAAATCAAAGCGGATGTTGTTGTAAATGCAACAGGACCATGGTCAGATACCATCCGTGGCAAGCAAAAATCAGATGATCCGGAGCGAATGTATCCAACGAAGGGTGTTCACTTTGTTGTTGATGCGGCTGATTTACCCGTTAAATATACCGTTTATACGGATACTGGATTAGAAGATGATCGAATGATTTTCATTATTCCGCGTGGAGACAAAACATATTTTGGTACGACGGACACACCGTATGATGGTGATTTAACAGAACCGCTAATCACACAAGAAGATATTGATTATTTACTTGAAGCTGTGAATACTCGCTTTCCAGAAGCGCATTTAACAGTTGACAATATCGAATCTGGTTGGTCAGGTTTACGACCATTGCTTTTAGAAAAAGGGGCAACAGATCCTTCTAGCATTTCACGAACGCATGATGTTTTCGTGTCAGAAGCAGGATTAGTTACGATTGCGGGTGGAAAGCTAACGGATTATAGACTGATGGCTCAAGACACCTTCGATAAAATCTTAATGGAATTCGAACAAAAAACAGGTTCTAAGCACGAAAAAGTAGAGACAAGAGATATCGCTCTGTCTGGAGGAGAATTACCAGCAGGAACGAATTTTGACGTTTTTGTAGAGGATATGATCGCTAAAGGGAGTAAAGTTGGTTTAACAGAAAAACAAGCTCGCCAACTCGCTCAATGGTATGGTTCTAATGTGGAGACTGTTTTTGGGTTAAAAGAACAAGCGGATGAAATGGATTTACCACTAGATATTGGTTTATCTTTAGCTTATGCATTAACCTATGAAATGGTTATAAATCCAGTTGACTTCTTCTTAAGACGGACAGATATACTGTTATTTAATACAGAAAAAATAGCAGAGTGGAAACAACCTGTTATTGATTATATGGCAACACATTTTAAATGGACTAACCAAGAATTAGAGAAATGGACAAAACAACTGAATGATGCAATAACACAAACACAACTAAAAAAATTTAGATAAATAAGGAGTTGTATTTATGGAAACATCTTTAGGAATACAAGTTTTAGGTGAATTTATTGGTACTTTTATTTTAATCCTTCTTGGTGATGGTGTAGTAGCAGCGGATGTATTGAAAAAGACAAAATCAAATGGTACAGGATGGGTTCTCATTACATTAGGTTGGGGTCTAGCGGTAACAATGGGTGTATTCGTCTCAGGCTACATGTCACCTGCTCACCTAAACCCTGCGGTAACAATCGCAATGGCAGTGAACGGCGCAACGCCTTGGAGCGCAGTACTTCCATACATTCTAGGTCAAATGGGTGGTGCAATGCTTGGGGCAGCTGTTGTATGGGTTCATTACAAGCCATACTTTGATGCAACAGATGATCCAGGTACAGTATTAGCAGTATTCTCAACAGCACCTGGTATTCGTGACACTGTAAATAGTGTAATTGGTGAGGCAATCGGTACTTTCATGTTAGTGTTTGGTATTTTATCATTCGGACGCCATGAATTTGCGGGAAGCTTAAATCCACTTGTTGTTGGAGCGCTAATCGTTTCAATCGGTATGTCACTTGGTGGAACGACTGGATATGCAATTAACCCAGCTCGTGACCTTGGACCACGTATCATGCACGCGATTTTACCAATTCCAACAAAAGGTGACTCTGATTGGGGTTACTCATGGATTCCAGTAGTAGGTCCAATTATCGGTGGAGTGGTAGCAGCAGTATTATACGGATTAATTCCATAATTATATCGTCAGATTTTAAAAAACTGGGAATTACTAGTCTAAAATAAATAACCGTAATGAATTCAATCGATTTTTAGATTGATTCATTACGGTTTTTAATTTTTAAAAATGAGTATCTAAAAAAGCTAGAACTATAATCAGTTCTAGCTTTAACTCTTAATCTATTCTTTTATAACTAATGGATCTAGTTGAGCTTCGATTGTCTCTAAATCAACATCAGCTTGCAGTAGTGAAGCGGCCACGTATGCTCCTTCAATAAGAGCTGTTTCATATAGTATAATTTCTTTATCACTATACTCCATAGCCATTTCTAAGTTCATTTTGGCGCTTCCTAAATCGTAAAAAGCTAAAATCTTATCTTCTTCGAATTCATCTAAAACAGCATTTATTTTATCAAAACTTGTTCCAA
>CAZTXI010000071.1:0-7315 GCA_964617265.1 uncultured Carnobacteriaceae bacterium
TAAAAAAGTAACAGAAGATTATGAAAACTTACAATTCAACACGGCCGTTGCACAATTAATGGTATTTGTTAATGATGCTTATAAAGTAGATGGGTTACCAGTAGACTATGTAAAAGGATTTATCCAATTACTAAGCCCAGTTGTACCTCACTTGAGTGAAGAATTATGGCAATTGATTACTAATTCAGAAGAAGGTATTTCATATGTTGAATGGCCAACATATGATGAAACGAAGCTAGTTTCAGATGAAATTGAAGTGGTATTCCAAGTGAACGGTAAAGTTCGTGGAAAAGCACAAACATCACGTTCTATTTCAAAAGAAGAACTAGAAAAAATTGCTTTAGAAAATAAAAATATCCAAGAACACATCGAAGGTTTAACGGTACGTAAAGTAATCGTTGTGCCAGGTAAACTGGTTAATATTGTTGCAAACTAAATAAGTCTAAAATATTTCATATATTAAGATTTGAAGAACCTTCATGAATCGTATTGAGATTGATTGCGATTCGGTTCATAAAGAAGTAAAATAGATGAAAGTGAAAAAAGAGCGTATAGCTCTTTTTTCTTTTATCAAATGAGATTAGATTATATCGTTGTGAAAGTAGGATATTAAACAATGAGTCATGAAGAAAAAGTTGAAAAAGATAATCGTATCGTTGCGGGATCATCTTGGATGACCCTTGGGAGCATGTTATCTAGAATATTAGGAGCTGTCTATATTATTCCTTGGATGGCTTGGATGGGCACGCAAGACCAAGCGAACGCGGCTCACGCCTTATATCAAGTAGGATATAACCCTTATGCCTTATTCTTGGCTTTTGCGACAGCTGGAGTTCCTTCAGCGATTTCAAAACAAATTAGCCATTTCAATGCGATTCAAGAGTATGAAATTTCAAAAAAAATCTATAAACATGGTATGGTACTGATGGCTATTACTGGTGTAGTATCAGCCTTAATTATGTACTTTCTTGCACCAGTGATGGCTGCAAGTAGTCCAGCAGATAATGAGACGGCGACTCTAGTAATTCGTTCATTAGTTCCGGCATTATTAATTATCCCGACATTATCGGTTACGCGAGGATTATTTCAAGGACATAATCGTATGCGAGAACCGGCTATTTCACAAGTAGTTGAGCAAGTAGCTCGAGTTATTTTTATATTAGCATCTGCTTATATTATTCGTATTATCCTAGCTGGTGATATAGTAACGGCAGTAACGTACTCAACCTTTGCTGCTTTTGTCGGAGCGATATTTGCGATTGGTTACTTAGCTATTCGTGTTCGACAAATACCGACCGCTTTAGACCGTGCACCAGAAGATAGTTTAAACGAATTTACTATTTCAACAGCCGATTTAATGAAAGATATTATTAAAACGTCGATTCCATTTGTTGTCATTTCAACAGGATTGACGATTTTCCAACAAATCGATCAACAAACCTACGCACCATTAATGCAATTCTTTTTCCAAGATGCTACACAAGAGCATATTCAAATAAGCTATGGAATAATGGGTGGGAATGCTCATAAACTAAGTACGATAATTACGTCATTTGGAGCGGCATTAGCGATTACATCTGTTCCAGTTATGAGTGACTTAATGGCAAAAAGAAGATTGAAAGATGTGTCTTATCAATTTGAACAAGCGATTCAATTGCTAATGTTTATTATGATTCCAGCTATTATTGGGATGTTTGTTGTTTCCGGACGTTTTTATACATTCTTTTATGGTTATGATGAGTTTGGTTTTTATGTAACGAAAGTTTATGCAGTAGCTAGTTTATTAATGGGACTTTATATGGTATTAGGAAATATTTTACAAGCTATTGATTTAAGACGATTAGGAATCTATGCTTTACTTGCAGGCTTAGCTCTAAAATTAGTTACACAACCATTATTTATCAGAATAATTGGTGAGAGTGGTATCTTATTCTCGACGATTGCTGGTTTAGGTTTAACTTCTTACTTCATGTTTTCAGCTATGTATAAAAATGTCGGCTTCTCTATTAAATTTTTAACGAGACGTGTTTTATTGATTACGATTCTATCAGTTATTATGGGAATAGGGGCAGCAGCAGTAAATGCCTTACTCAGTTTTGTAGTGAGTGATAGTAGTCGATTACAGTCTCTAATTGCTTTAATGATTGTTGGAGTAGCGGGTGTAGCTATTTACGGCTACTTGGCATTGAAATCAGGATTGGCTGAAAAAGTTATTGGTAGTCAGGCTACACGATTAAAAGAAAAATTGAGAATCAACTAATAGGAGTTTTAAAAAATGAGACTAGATAAATTACTAGCACATACTGGGTTTGGAACCCGTAAAGAAGTAAAAAAGATTATTAAAGATAAATATATTACAGTGAATGATAAAGTTGTCACCGATGCTGGATTTAAAGTAAATCCAGATAAAGATGATGTACGTGTTGGCGGGACACAGATTCTTTATGAAGAATTTGTATATTACATGTTACATAAGCCAGCAGGAGTGATTAGTGCAACAGAAGATTATATGCATGAAACGGTACTTGATTTGTTAGATCCGTCAGATTTAGTCCAGGAGCCACATCCAGTTGGCCGACTAGATATTGATACAGAAGGTTTATTGATTTTAACAAATGACGGACAATTAACGCATCAATTAACGTCACCTAAAAAAGAAGTCGATAAAGAATACTATGCAGAGATTGCTGGAATTGTGACTGAAGAAGATGTAGTGAGCTTTAAAGAAGGGCTTTTAATTGAAGATGAAGAAGAGCCTTTTACGACATTACCAGCTAAACTTGAAATATTAGAAATTATTGAAGAAGATAATGCTTCGGTTATTTCTGTTACAATTCAAGAAGGGAAGTTCCACCAAGTGAAGCGGATGTTCCGCGCAGTTGGAAAAGAAGTTACTTACCTGAAACGTATTCGCATGAAAGAATTACATTTAGATGAAAGTCTAGCATTAGGTGAGTACAGAAGATTAACAGAAGAAGAATTAAATATTCTAAAAGGATAAAACAAAAACGGGTGCCTATTTTGGCATCCGTTTTTGGTTGGATTAGAAGAAAATAGCTGCTATATAACCACCAGCAACAAATAATAAAGCATTTAATCCAATTACTTTTAGCATATTGATACTAGCATCATTTGCTTCACCAGTTGGATCAAACTTGGTTGAAGGTGTTTGAAATGCGATAAGGATAAAAAAGATTAGCATCCCTACAAAGAAAACTTGTGGTAAAAAGTGCATTAATGCCATTCCCAGTAATAGAGAAATAATTGCAAATATTATATTTGATTTAGCCATACGGACTCGTTCACTCTTTCTGTATAAATTATTCACTATTCTATCATAAGCTAATTTTGTGCTCATTTCATGAATATTTTAGTCTTTTAATTTGTTTATAAAAATAGGTAATTCTTCAATGATGCGGGAAGGGAGCGTAACATAATGTGTTTTAGCTAAATCATCTGCTACAGCACTATGTACATATACTGCACTTAAGATGGCTTGTTTTTTATGTTGAAATTGACCTAAAAAACTAGCGATTATACCGGTCAAAGTATCACCCATTCCACCCGTCGCCATACTTGGGTTACCAGCTGTATTTTGCCATATTTTATGCTCAAAGTAAACTTCTGACTTTTCTTTCTTTAAAACGACATACGCATTTAATTTCTCCTGCGCATCTTTATTTTTAGCATATTCAGTTGCAGGTGCCTCAATAGTAGTTAAAGAGTGCCATTCACCTAAGTGAGGAGTTAAGACAGTTTGCTTATGGTCTAAAGTCCATTTATTACTCGAGAGGAGTGTTAATGCATCTCCGTCAATGATAAGCCATTGTGTTTTAGAAATCATCTGTAAAATAGTTTTAATTAGCTGTTCAGCTTGATTGGATAAACCTAATCCGGGACCAATAATGATAACATCTGCTTTTTTAATCGCAGCAGTAAGGTTTTCCATTTCAGAAAAATCAACAAACATTGCTTCAGGAACTCGAGCATGTAGCGCCGAACGATTCAATGGGTCGGACGCAACTGTGACTAAACCTGCTCCAGAGTAGACTGCCGCAGCTGCACTAAGAATAATGGCTCCACCCATACTGGCTTCTCCACCAATACATAATATATGCCCGAGTTTATTTTTGTAAGTATCTGTTGCTCGTCTTGGGATCCAATTCGCTACGTCTTTTCTTTGGATTGTTTTCATTTTAGTCACTCCTTAAGTGTTAGTTAAATTATAACAAAAAATCGAAAGAGTTATAGTTGAAAGAAGTTTTGAAATGCTTTAAAAAGTGGTATCATAAATACACTGATTATTAAGGAGGATTTATATGACTGAAATAAATTGGAAAGAATTAGTTCAAGATTATAAAGAAGATTTTCTAGAGGACTTATTTACGTTATTAAGAATTGATAGTGTTCGCGATGATGAAGCAGCAACGGATGAATTTCCAGTTGGACCTGGACCAGTAGAGGCTTTAGACGCATTTTTAGAAATTGGAAAGCGTGATGGCTTTGAAGTTGAAAACTTCGATAACTGGGCGGGTCATATTGAATACGGAGAAGGCGAAGAACTTCTCGGAATTTTAGGACACGTGGATGTTGTTCCAGTTGGTACGGGTTGGGATACAGATCCGTTTGAACCGGTAATTAAAAATGATCGAGTATATGCTAGAGGTTCAAGTGATGATAAAGGACCCACAGTAGCCGCATACTATGCGCTAAAAATGATTCGTGATTTAAAATTACCAGTATCAAAACGTATTCGTGTCATTATTGGTACGGATGAAGAATCTGGTTGGGGTTGTATGGATCACTACCTAAAAGTAGCTGAAACGCCAGACTTTGGATTTTCTCCAGATGCAAATTTCCCAATTATTAACGGTGAAAAAGGGAACGTAAGTGTTCAATTAAACTTTAAAGGTGAGAACGGTGGGTCAACACGTTTAGTATCTTTTGATTCAGGCTTACGACCAAACATGGTTCCTCAAGATGCTGAAGCGGTTGTTGAAACAGAAGACGGCACAGCTCTAGTTGAAGCTTTTAATGCTTATTTAGAATCTCAACCTGTAACAGGAACTGCAACAATTGATGGAAGTAAAGTGACATTTACAGTTGTTGGAAAAGCTTCACACGGTGCTCAACCAGCAAATGGTATTAACGCTGCAACTTACTTAGCTGCTTTCTTAAATGGCTTTGATTTTGAAAAAGATGCAAAAGCATTCTTAAACGTTACCGCAACTTATTTACATGAAAACTCTGATGGTAAAAAATTAGGGATTGATCATACGGATGAGTTAATGGGTGAATTAACAGCTAACTTTGGTATCTTTAACTTTGCAGAAGGTGAAGAGAACACAATTAATGCCAATATGCGTTTCCCACAAGGTATCGATGGGGATGAAATTTTAGCTCGTTTCCAAAAAGCACTAAAAGATGAGGAAGTAACAGCTGAAATCGTTGGATTATCAAAAGAACCACACTATGTACCAAAAGATGATCCACTAGTTGAAACATTACTTAATGTTTACCACAAACAAACAGGCTTAGAAGCTCATGAAATGATTATTGGTGGAGGAACTTACGGACGCTTATTAGAACGAGGAGTAGCGTTTGGAGCAATGTTCCCAGACAGTATCGACACCATGCACCAAGCAAATGAGTTCATGGCAATCGATGACCTGATGCGCGCTATGGCAATCTATGCAGAGTCGATTTATGAGTTAGTTCGCTAAGTTATTATTTATTTGACTTTCAGTAACTCTAAAACGCTTTAAAATCAACATTTAAAAGAATGTTCTATTTTTAGATAATCAAATAAAATCACTCATAATCATAGTAAGACGGAGAAAATACGGAGAATTGCATAAATCGTGTGCGATTTTCTTAAAAATTCTCCGTCTTGTTTTTTACCGTCATATCAACGTTTGTAGCAGGTTAAACTCTAAAATAAAAAATTCTCCGTCTGGATTAATCTAATCTTCTGTTTGAAAGATTTACAATCTTCTCCATACCCTCAGCTGTCTTGTGAGAGTATTTATCTGTCATTGCTGTTGTCTTGTGTCCTAAAAAGTCAGCTAAAAGTCTTGGGTTGGTATCTTCAATACGTGCCATTGTAGCGAACGTATGTCTCATCATGTGAGGTGAACACTTAATACCGCTTGCGATAGAGACTCTTTCCATTAATACGTTTAGATAAGCAATATGAAATGGTTCGCCAGTTGCTTGATCTATAAAAATGAAATCATCCTGATGAAGTATTTCGCCGTAGTCTTTTTTTATTTCAGCTGCTTCGTTTAGCGTGTACTTGATTAGTTCGGAACCTAATTCGTCAATTACTATTGTCCGCTCGCTAGAGGGTGTTTTAGGACCTTTACCATCTGGATATTTTTGGGTGCGTGTTCGCTGAATTTCTAACCAAGCTAACCCATTTTTAAATGAAATATGTCTAGATGTTAGTCCCATAATTTCGCCACGGCGTAACCCAAAAGTAGTTAGATAAATCATAGTATATTTATATTTATCCGTTATAACTTTCTCAGCTACTTCCATGAATGATTGATATTCTTCAATTGTTAAATGTTTTTTCTTTCTTACAGCATATTCACCTGGATTAATATTGATTCGTTTTAAGCGGTTGCGTTCAATAACACCAATATCAACAGCATGATTTAAAAGAGCCATAAAAGAATTATTGATAGAACGTACTGATTCATAACTGAGTTTATCAATATTAAGTTTATTATTAATAAACTCTTGGTAACTTATACGATCTATTTTTATAATGTTTGTGTCACCATAAATCGGCAAAATATGGTTCGTAAAAATTGAGTCATATGCTTGTTTAGATGTTTTATTCCAAGCTTTCGCATTCAATTTATCCTTTACAAATAGAGGATAATATTCACGTACTGTAATTTTCTTATTTCCAATCAAACCAGTATCGTAGTTTTCTATCTTATCTTCGATATTTCTTAAAATACTTTTTGCAGCTACGATTGTCTTTATCCCCATCTGATTAAATTCTTCGGTTTTCCCTTGATGAGTATAGCCGATTCTTACTGCATATCGTTTTCCTTTATTTGTGTCGTATTCATATATATTAGGGTGTTTTTTTCTTTTCGTTTATAATAAGTCAATTTTATTCTCCTTTTATTTGCCGGGCGGGGCTTTAAAAGAGAGTGTGGCATCACATCCTTTAATGTGTTAAAATTGTATACAAATAGCCCTTGTTACAGGGTTGTTTTGTTCATAAACCATCACTCAAACTTTGGTAGGGGAGAGTGGTGGTTTTTTGTTATTATTCTAAGTTATCAATGGCATATTG
>CAZTXI010000072.1:0-2089 GCA_964617265.1 uncultured Carnobacteriaceae bacterium
CGATAGATTTGTTCAATTAAAATCAGTCGCATTAGTTGATGTGGATAAGTCATTTTTCCAAAACAAATTTTCGTATCCACACGCTGTAAAACAGATTGACTCAATCCATGCGATCCACCAATAATAAAAACAAAGTGGCTACTTCCGTAAGTCATCTCTTCTTCAATATGAGCAGAGAACTGTTCTGACGTAAATTGCTTCCCTCTTAAATCAAGTGCAATAACATGCGCGCGTTCTGGTATTTTTTCTAAAATACGATCGCCTTCTTTTTCCTTTACTTGTAATACTTCAGCATCACTCAATTCATTAGCAGCTGGTTCATCCGGTACTTCTACGATTTCCACAGGTGCATAACTTTTCATTCTTTTTGCATATTCAGCTATTCCATCTTTTAAGTATTTCTCTTTTAGTTTTCCAACACCGATTATTGTAATATTCATATTTCCTCCTAAGTTGTCCCCAGTTTTATCCACAAATCCACAGTGGTTTTTAGCCTGTTTTATGTTCCACTTGATAATATCAGCTGTTTCACAGAAATGAAACACGTGTTCTAAGAATGTTATCCCCAACTTATCCACAGAAAACTGTGGAGTGTTTTCCATGTAATAACCCTTTCATACCAAGGTTACTCGGTTGAATTTTATTCATACTTACTAGTTTTACACACATAAAAATCTATCTTGTGGATAATCATTTTTGACAAAGCTTATACTTATACACTTTCCACATATTTATCCACAGGTCTGTATAAGTTAACCACAAAACCGTTGGAATAAAGTGTGAATAAGTCATTTATTCCATTTTATAGGATATCACTCTCTTTTCATAGTTGTGGATAACAAAATAAAAAAGGCAGCTCCTCTAAAAAGAAGTGACTGCCTTTCATTTTAAATTATTTAATTAGCTGCTTGGAGTGGTAAGTTGATTACGCGCGGTTCTCCGTTACGATATAATTCTACATTCACTGTCGTGTCGACTTCTGATGAGTAAAGAACTTGTCTTAATTGAACCGTATTATCAACTTCTTCACCGTCAAAGCTTACGATAACATCTCCCGGTTGAATACCGGCTTCTGCAGCTGGGCTATTGTTTTCCACACGTGAAACTAAAATACCTGTTTTAACATCTTCTGGTAAGTTTAGGTCTTCTGTTCGTTGCGCTCTTGAAATTAATGATAAATCAATCATTGAAATACCTAGGTAAGGACGAATGACTTCACCATTTTGTTCTAATTGATTAATAATATTCACAGCATCGTTACTCGGAATTGCAAAGCCCATTCCTTCAATTGTTGCAGATGAAATCTTCATTGAGTTAATCCCAACTACTTGACCGGCAATATTTACTAGTGGTCCACCTGAGTTTCCTGGGTTAATCGCTGCATCTGTTTGAATAGCGGTCATTTCCCAATCGGATTGACCATCTGAATTCGTGTCTACTGGTACAGAACGGCCTACTCCAGAGATAATTCCTGAAGTAACTGATGATGCAAATTCTGTTCCTAATGGTGATCCGATTGCGATTGCTGGTTCTCCAACTTTCAAGTTATCTGAATCACCAAATTCTAACACAGTGTCTACATATTCTGCGTCAATCGATAAGACAGCTAAATCTGTCCAAACGTCCGCTCCTTCAACCTCAGCGGGCACTCGAGTACCATCTTGTAATAAGACATCTACTGCGTCTGAACCTTCAACGACATGGTTGTTTGTAAAGACGTAGGCACGGTCTCCATCAACTTTGTATACCGCTCCACTACCTGTACCTGCTTGTAAGTATTCATCTTGTTCTGTTTGAGCACCATAAAAACTAGCCCATGATTGGTAATCATTTTTTCTTAAGTTAATAATCGAAACAACACCATTATTTACTTTTTCAACGGCTTCTGTAATACCACTCGTTACGTTTACGGTTACATTTGAGACTTCCACCGGTTCTGCGACTTGTTCTTCTTCTGGATCTGTTTCGACACCTGTATCATCTGTTTGAATACCACATCCTACTAAAACGATTGAGGCTAAGGATACGGTTAAAAATTTCTTTATTTGATTTACTTTCATTTGATTCACTCCTATATAAACTCTTTCTA
>CAZTXI010000072.1:2189-7280 GCA_964617265.1 uncultured Carnobacteriaceae bacterium
AATATATGAAATTGTTCATCTACACCCATATCTTTACGGATTAAAATTTCTTTAACCGTTTCATGAGCGATTTCTTTCATATTATTTTCTTTACTTAAATGCCCTAGATAAACTCGTCTTGTTTTATCACCAATCATATCCGTTAAAGCCAATGCACCATCTTCGTTAGAAAGATGTCCTTTATCGCTTAAAATTCGTTGTTTCAGCGACCATGGATATTGTCCCATTCTCAACATCGAAATGTCATGATTACTTTCCATTAAATAGGCATCTGCATTACGCAACATACCACGCATACGATCGTTCACATAACCCGTATCGGTTAAAATAACAAATTGCTTATTATTTTTTTGAAATGTGTAGAATTGAGGATCAATAGCATCATGTGAAACAGCAAAACTAACGATATCGATATTTCCAATAGTTTTATTTTCTTCTACATTGAATAAATATTTTTGTTCTGTTTTTAGCTTGCCTAATTTGGGCGTCATCGCATCCCATGTTTTTTCATTCGCATAAATATCAAGATTGTATTTTCGAGCCATAATGCCGACACCTTTAATATGATCTGAGTGCTCATGGCTAACTAAAATCGCATCTAAATCTTCTGGGCTTCGGTTAATTTGCTTGAGTAGCGCTTCTGTTTTTTTTCCAGTCAAACCACAATCTACAAGCAACTTAGTTGTATCGGATTCCACATAAATAGCATTCCCTGAGCTACCACTCGCTAAAATACTAATTTGTAAATCTGTTGTATTATTTTGATTTGATTGTTCAAGTAAATTCAATTATAAAATCCTTCCACAGCCTATTATTAAGCATTTTTGTCATCGTCTTGATGAGATGTACCATTTGTTCCGTTCCCATTTCCATTTCCGTTGTTATCAGACGGAGCTGGGATTGGCTGCCTGATTATTGTACCATTTACAGCATCAACTCTAAAGGTATTTCTTTCAGATGAATGGTTTACTGTAATCAACCAAGCCGGACTATACATGCTTAAATCTTCTAAATGTAACGCTCTACGGTAAGTTAAAACAGGTTGTTCGACAGATGAACCCTGACGAATTTCATTATTTAAAAATAATATTTCTATCGCACGAGTTCCACTAATTAATTGCAGTTCATTACCCTGTCTTGTTCCAGGACCAGCATAAGTTTGTTCATACGAGATCACATTACCTTGGTCATTAATAAAAAAGGAAATTTCAGAGGAGCCATCGACAATAGGGATGCCATCCACTTCCTGATAAAATACAAATCGATTACTATCTTCTTCAAAATCATAGAATACGTACTCTTCACCAAACATAACGAAATCAGTTTGCATAATATCATTTAACTGATTGATATCCGTCTCTGTAAAACCATCTTCTATATTACCTTCTAAGACAATTGGATTAGATGGAAAACTTCGATAATAAGATCCTGACTGACTAACAGTTCCAACAGGAGTCTCAGAAGCTCTTAAAGCATCCCTTAGAAACGTATTTTCGTTTACTTGTAAAGAATATACCTCTAAGTTATCTGCATCTGTAGAAGATAAATTTCCAGGTAATTCAATATTCGAATCACCAATATTTGCTAGAATATCACTCGTCGGTTGTGAGCTGATATTTTGGGTATCTTGTCGTTCTACCACACCGATAAATAGATAGATGTTTAGAAAGCCAAAAGCTAGGATGAAAATTCGAGCAATTCGTTTAAAGTCCATACATTTCATCCTCCTGTAGCTTTAACACATCGTTATAAGTCATCCATCTGCCATTCACTTGAATATACCATTCTGGCGTAAAGTTTACGACCTGACTATTTTCTTCACTTTCCATCCAAGTATAGCCAATTGTGACATCTTCAATTTGTTTATAAATCTCAGCGGATACATTCTTTTGAATATCTTCCATCAATTGTGTACCTGCTATTAACTCTCTATGTTCCCCTTCTTCATCAGATTCAGGAATCGCTATCGGTGTACGAATAAAGCGAATCGGTAGCTTTAGTCTCGTCACACCACTTTCTACAATTGAAATATCCGTAACGCTCTCATAATCCGATGAACTGAATACAAGAATGCCATCCATTTCACGTCTAAATGATAACGTTTGATCGGTTCGATCATAGTTCGATAAGACAAACGTATCGGCCCAATTTTCAAAACGATTCACTTGGTCAAAACTTCGAACATAACGTGTCGTTGGATCGACTTCCCCCGCATCTGTAATCTGTCTCAAATAATTTAACGTTTCAATATTTTCATTTATACTGACTTCTTTTGTTAAATCAATGTAGCGAGTAATATTGCCATTCGAACGAACATCCACTAAAGAAGTATCTGGGAAGAAACTATTAATGTACGTTGTATTCGGTAACTGATCGATTACATAACTTTTATTTGAAATAGAAACCGGATTCGTCGTTATATAGAGAATATCATTTTCAATAATATAAGGTTGTGCCTCTACATAAGGTAAATTTTCTTGATTCAAAAAGGCTGTAATCCCCATATTTTGGCCTTCTATTACTGAGGCAACATGATAAACTTCTGTATTTGTATTATAAAAATAAACGTGACTATCATCATCTCGATTAACAAGCATTCGATTGTAAAATATATTAGCTGCATCTCTAGACATTTCATCAAAATTTTGTTCGATAATTCCTAGCGGGACTTCTTCTAGATAAACAAATTCTAACCATTTACCCGTCTGAAGCTCAGTAATATACTCATTCATTCCTCTCATTTCTGATCGGATAATCTGATCGAACATCATCGTATCAAATGTTTGACGCATTAAATTTCTCAATGGATAAGTGTGACTAGTAAGAACTGTCCCTGGACGTTCTTCATCATGTAATACAACCTCAACAGGACGAAAAACATCACTTTGATAATGATTAACGGAAGAAGCAGTCGTACGAGTGACTTGACTACTAGTACTCTCTTCACCAATATTTCGGCCAGCAGTCCATAACTTATAAGATAAGAAAAAACTTAAAATAACGAGACAAGCGAGTAATCCATTACGAAATCGTTCTTGTGTTATTCCCATCCCCAATCCTCCTCTTCAAACGGAATATAAGGAAGTGTAATATTGAAGGTTGTGCCTTTTCTCTCAACACTCTCTGCCCAAATTTTACCGCCATGCTGCTCAACCACTTCACGACTAATCGCTAGTCCAAGTCCTGAACCACCCATAGCTCTCGAACGAGCTCGGTCAACACGATAGAATCGCTTGAATATGTCACCAAGATCTTCTTCTGGAATACCAATTCCTTGGTCTTTGATCATAATTTTAACGGCATCGACTGTTACAACCATTTTTGCTGAAATAGTTCCCCCATCCGGAGAATACTTAATCGCATTATTCATAACATTATCCAGCACTTGAACCATTCGATCCGGATCAATATCAACAAATATCGCTTCATCAATTAAATCGCGTTCAATTGTATAATTGTTGTTTCGATACTCTTCTGAATCAAGCAACATATCAAAACGGTTTAAGACTTGTGTAAAGAGCGCTGTAATATCAATTAATTCTTTATTTAACTCACTTCTACCTGAATCAATTCGTGATAAATGAAGTAAATCTTGGATCATTCGAATCATTCGATCCGTCTCTGACTGGGCTACATCAAGGAAGCGTGGCGCTAATTCTTCATCTTTCCATGCACCATCAATTAACGCTTCGATATAACTACGCATACTTGTTAACGGTGTTCGTAATTCATGTGAAACGTTTGAAACAAATTGTTTACGTTCTTCTTCAATTCGCTCCTCTTCCGTAACATCTCTCAACACACAAACCACACCACTTATAAAACCAGTACCTGATTGAATAATCGAAAACGAAACGCGTAGAATGGAAGGAAATTCCTCCGTGCTGAAATCAATCGTAATATCTTCATTTCGATCAATCAATCCTCGTAGACTATAACGATCTTCTACTTTTAATAACGTTAGAATATTTTGACCGATAATATTATCACTCGAAGACCCTAACATTTGAGCAGCCATATTATTAACAATATCAATTTCACCACGACGGTTGGTTGCAATAACTCCTTCAGTCATGTTCCCTAAGACACTGTCTAGACGTCTTCGTTCCGCCTCGATTCTTAACTGACCACTCTCAACTTCTTGAGATAAGCGATTAATATTTTGAGCTAATAATCCTAATTCATCATCACTATAAACTTTTACCTCTCCCGAATAGTCACCTTCAGCAATGGCTTTTGCTTTGGTCTGCATTTCACGGATAGGTTCGGTTAAAGCTTTTGAAACCATGTGAGCTAAGATGGATGATAAAATAATCGCTAATAAAGAAGCCCGTAAAAAGATAAGCGTAATATCCGTAATTTGATCATATATCGCTTCAATATTACTTTCGATTATTATGGCACCGATCACTGATTGTGATTCACCTGAATCATAAACCGGTTCAACAATACGCCATCGACGAGCATTAATTGTGGGATTGTAAGTTTGTCTTGAAATAGAAGTTCCTTGTAGGACAGCCGTTCGAACATCTTCATCATTTAAAAGTTGTCCAACCATAATTTGCTGCGTATCGTCACTGTTACCTAGGACGACAAATTCTGCATCAACTACAGAAATACCTGTGATAGCCGTCCCTGAAAAATCTGAAATTAACGTATCAATTTCTTGCATCGGGTCAACATCTTCAGGTGTATTTTCTGAATTTTCATGCATTTCTAAATAAGGGAAAATTGAGTTTTCTAAAAAATTAGCTTGTAGCTGTTGATTTTCCTGAAAAGTCGCTACAAGTTGCCTTTCAGTCTGAGTAATAAAATTCGCCCCGATTAGTTGCAGGGCGAATACAATAACCATTACGATAATAAATACAATTTTGGCATTAATTGTGCCAATATAACGTGTTTTTTTCATATTGTTTTAGTGCTCCATTTTATCTGGATTCCTTAAATAATAACCAACGCCACGACGAGTAATAATATAATTTGGATGGCTAGGATTATCTTCTACTTTTTCACGCAGACGACGAATCGTAACATCAACTGTACGAACATCTCCTAAATAATCAAAATCCCAAACTTCTTCAAGTAAATGTT
>CAZTXI010000073.1:0-7266 GCA_964617265.1 uncultured Carnobacteriaceae bacterium
CTTCAATAATTAATTCTTTTGTATCATCTTCTTGGTAAAGTTCAACAATTCGGTTCAATACTTCGTCCTCTGCTCGATCTGATTGTGCAACGATAATATTGATATACGTTTTTTCACCTGGTTCGATTTCTTCAAGAACTAATGAGTCTTCTGTTGGTACAAGACCTGCATCACGAGCAATGCCTGAGTTAATAACAGCTAGTGGCGCTTCTTCTAAAGAAGCTGGGATATTGGCTGCTGCTAATTCTACAATATCAAATCCACGTGGGTTTTCAATATCTTTAATAGTTGGTGTTAAACCTGCTTCAGGGTCAACCGTGATCAGGCCCGCATCTTGTAATAATAATAGCGCACGGCCACCGTTTGTTACGTCATCTGGGATAATAATTTGAGCACCGTCTGCTACATCCGCTACATCTTCTAATTGGTTTGAATAAATAGCTAATGGTGCATAACTTGTTTCACCAATAACTTCTAAATCATAGCCAAATTGATCGATTTCTGTTTCTAAGTAAATATAGTGTTGGAATGAGTTTAAATCTAGCTCTCCAGCATCTAATGCCGCATTCGGTAGAGGGTATGAATCAAAGTATACTACTTCAATTTCAATACCTTCTTCTGCTGCTTTATCTGCAACATGGTTCCAAACAACTGAGTCACTTCCTATAACTCCAACTTTTACAACATTTGATTCTTCTGCAGAATCCGATTCATTTCCACAAGCAACTAAAATAAAGAGGGCAACTAAAGCCAATGTAATAAGACGTAATGTTTTTTTCATGTTAATCTTCTCCTTTTAATGGGTTGTTTTTTTAATAATAATATTTCCAATTCCTTCAATAATTAAAACAAAAATTAAAATAACAATCACAGAAACATAAGTTATATCAGTCATATAGCGGTTATGTCCATAGCGGATAACAAAGGCTCCGATGCCTCCACCACCTACTACTCCACCCATAGCCGTTAAACCAAGTAAACTAATCGTTGTAATTGTCGTTGAGCGCGCTAGAGCCGGAATACTTTCACGAAGATACACTCGGAAAATAATCGCTAATGGTGATAATCCCATCGATTGAGCGGCTTCAATTAAGCCTTGATCAATATCTGATAATGCGGCATCCACTTGACGAATAAAGAATGGTGTTGATCCGATAATCAGTGGGAATATGGCTCCCTTTACTCCGATAAATGTTCCCATTACAATCGCTGTTAATGGAATCAAAGCAGTAATCAAAATAACAAAGGGTATCGAACGGAAAATATTTGTAATCCCATCAATAAAACTATAGATGAAACGATTTTCTAGTATATTTCCTTCCCGTGTCACGACCAATAATGTTCCTAGAATCAAACCAAAAATAAAGGTGAATATTCCTGAGCCAAACAACATAATTAGGGTTTCTTCAATACTGAGTAAGAAGTCATCCCAATAAACGACCAGGTTTGGTGTATATTGATCTGCCAGTTGTAATAATGAATTAAGCACGTTTAATCACCTCTACTTTAATACTTCTTGATTCTAAATAATCCAATACTTCCTGTTCTAAGTCTCCTGATATGTTTAATACTACGATTAATGAGCCTAGAACCGTATTCGTAATCACTTCAACGTTCGCAAAAATAATACTTGGGTTAATGTCAAATTTTTTCGTTACCTCTGCTACAATCGCTTCTTCCGTTTTGGCTCCATAGAAGTCTAAGCGCCAGATTTGTTGTCCAGCCTCTAACTCTACTATCGATGCTTTTTCTTCAATTAATTCATCTATACGTGACAAGCTGGAAGTTGAGCTAATAAATTCTTTCGTAATTTGTGCTTCTGGATTTGAGAACACTGATACAACATCATTTAGTTCAACTACTTTTCCATCTTCCATAACAGCCACTCGATTACAAATTTCTTTAATAACACTCATTTCATGTGTAATAATAACGATTGTTATCCCTAATTTACGATTTACTTCTTTTAACAATTTTAAAATGGATTTAGTGGTTTGAGGATCCAATGCTGAAGTTGCCTCATCACATAGTAAAATCGCTGGATCTGTCGCTAATGCTCTAGCAATCGCTACACGTTGCTTTTGTCCCCCTGACAATTCAGACGGATAAGCATTCGCTTTTTCTGAAATACCCACTAATTCAAGTAATGACTCCACTTTACTTTTAATGGCTTGTTTCGAATAGCCTCTATTTTTTAATGGAAAGGCCACATTTTCAAAAGCTGTACGAGATGCCAATAGGTTGAACTGTTGGAAAATCATTCCTATATTTTGTCTTTGAAGTCTTAAGTCTTTTTCACGTAAAGTCGTTAAATCTACATCATCTATGATAACTTGTCCTGTAGTTGGTCGCTCCAACATATTGATACAACGAACTAAAGTACTTTTACCAGCACCACTATAACCAATGACACCAAATATTTCACCTTTTTTGATGTCTATATTCACATCTTTAACCGCTCGGACTTCTTTATTATCTAATGTGAACGTCTTTGAAACGTCAATTAATTCAATCATTGATATCCCTCTTTATTTGCTTTGATTTTGTACGTTCTCTTGATGCTGTTGTTTAATTTTTTCGAGTAAATCAGAATCTTCTAGCACATCTAGTGCTGTTGCCGCTAACACTTTCGCACCAAGTTCAATCGAATTTAGTCCCATTTCACTCTTAGCTGCTTCTCTAAATTCAATACTATGCCCTGCTAAGTAATCATGACTAATTTTAATGTATGGCTGAATCGTTGGAACTACTTGAGACAAGTTCCCAACATCTGAGGAACCTTTTCCAGCTTTTTCTTTTTTCGGTAAAATGGTTTCACCTTGTCGATTTAAGTTTTTCTCGTAAACTTCATCAAATAGTGGAGTCGGTACGATATTATCAACACTATTTTGAAATAGTCCAAATTTATATTCAGCACCTGTTTGAAGAGCGGCACCTTTTACGATGTTTTCAAATTTTTGATAGACATCATCTAATACTGGTTTTGAAGCAGCACGTAAGTAGAACCTTGCACTTGCATAATCTGGTACAACGTTTGGAGCTTGGCCACCATTCGTAATAATTCCATGGATACGAACATCATCTGTTAGGTGCTCTCTTAATGTGTTTACAGCATTAAAAACTTGTAGAACGGCATCTAAAGCATTAATACCTAATTCAGGTGCTGCCGCCGCATGTGATGATTTCCCAAAAAATTCAACATCTACTGGAGCTACTGCAAGATTTGCAGAAGTTAAACCGTGGTCTGAGCTTGGGTGAACACCTAATGCAAAATCCACATCATCCATAAAGCCTTCGCGAACAAAACTTCCTTTCGCGCTTCCGTTTTCCCCACCTTCTTCACCAGGTGTACCATATACACGAATTTCGCCACCTACTTCATCGATGACTTCTTTTAAAGCAACTGCACCAAGCGAAGATGTAGCACCAAACAAGTTATGACCGCATGCATGACCAATTCCTTCAAGGGCATCATACTCAGCGTAGAAAACAACTGTTGGTCCTGGTTTTTGACTCGTATAACGTGCATCAAAACCTGTACGGTGACCAGCTACATCCAACTTAACTTCGAAGCCTTCTTTTTTCAGCTGTTCACTTAGTGTTTCACTCGCAAAAAATTCGTAGTTACTAACTTCTGGCTTACCATGAATTTGTAAAGCTAAATCTTGATATACGCTAACCTTTTCTTCTACTACACCATCAATAATTGCTTTTAAATCTGCCATCATAATTTCCTCCTGTAATGTTATCAATTTTTTATTAAAATATTTCTTTCGAGAAAAACAAAAAAACTTCCGCCCTTTGTATTCTATACAAAGGGACGAAAGCTTCGTGTTACCACCCTACATTTATATAAATCTCGCGATTTATACCTCATCAAGTACGCCGAACTATGGTTCATTAATACTCTGGCACTGTAACGTGTGCAGACGTGTATGTTTAAATTATTCGACATACATGGAACATGAGACCATATTCAGCTTACTTCCACTCCGCTCTCTTTCACCAAATAAGAGCTCTCTGTGTGAGTTTTCGTAGGCTTACTCTTCTCTACCGTTTCGTTCATTAAATTATGCTCATAATACTATCACTATGATTTCATTATTGCAAGTGTTATTTTAAATTTTATTTCTAAGAAAAAGTAGCGGAGCTATAAAACAGCTCCACTACAACGTTTAACTTGTTAAATTATTTAATCGATCATCATTGAATTGAACTTTATACCAGATATAAATTAGGTATCCAACCAATCCAAGTGTTTGAATCGTCACCATAATATACAAATCAAAATGGAAAATACCATAAATCATTGCTACTAAGGTTGGTACACCTAAACTGTTTAAAATGAGATTCACAGATTCTTTGTAAGTTTTTATCGTTGTTAGGTGTCCTTTTTTTGTTAAGTACAGCAAGAAGGCTGATCCAAATACTAGGAATAACAACATGAACAGTAAAAACGAACTAATTAAGAATGAGAATACAAGAACAATTAATACACGATTTTGATTGAACCACTGACGACTTATTTCCTCTACTACCTGCTCTTTTGTTTCCATTTCACCAAAATGAACATCCCGTGTATAGAGCACGGTTGCTGTCGGCAAGCCTTCTTCACCTATAACCAATTGATTTTCTTGAAATGCAATAAAGTTTGGCGAAGAAACAAGATTGGATAACTCCTCCATTGAGTAGCCACCAATAATTTCACCATGTGCATTATCAACATAAAATGGTTCAGGAATAGAGACGGTGCCTTCATTAACGTCAACATTCTGAAGCTCATTTACGACTTGATCATCAATGAGTCGAACTGCGTTTGGATAATATTCATCTAAAGGAAATGAATCCATATCAGCATAATTCAATGTAACTGGAATAACCAGTAACGCATTTAGAAATAATATGGCGACAGTGATCATCAGCCAATTTAACTTAAAGCGGTTTTTAAAAGCGGTTAATGGTGCCCAGATACTTTTAATATAATTTAAGGGAAATACATCAGTTTTCAATCTCATCGTCCTATCCTACTCATCATCTACAGTATAAAATTATCCTTTTGTACCACCAGCAGTTAAACCTGTTACAAAGTTCTTTTGTAAGAAGAAGAACAGAATTGAAATCGGTAAAGCAATTAAAATTGCCCCTGCTGCAAATAGTGTAACACGTTGTTCACGTGGATTGTTAATAAATTGTTGTAATCCAATTGCAACCGTATAGTTTGCTGGCGTTCTTAAAATAAAGCGTGCAAGCATGAATTCACCAAATGGCGTCATAAATGCCCATAGTGCTTGTACAGCAACCATTGGACGAACTAACGGCAATACAATTTGCCAGAACGTACGTAAGTGTCCTGCACCATCTAAACGTGCTGATTCATCTAAATCAATTGGAACAGTATCAAAGTAACCTTTCATCAACCAAGTGTTCATTGGAATTGATCCACCGACATAAATGAAAATCAAGAATGCGTGTGTATCCAGTCCACCTACTAATAAAGCCATAATGTAAAATGCTGTTAAAGCTGCAGTAGTTGGAACCATTTGAACAACAATAAAGAACTTTAATGTTGATTTTTTACCAAGGAAACGATAACGACTGTAAGCATATCCTGCAAGCGTAATAATCGATACCTGAATAACCATCGCTGTTAAAGCGACCTTTAGTGTATTTAAATACCAAGTTCCATACAATGTCTCGCTAAATAGACGTCTAAAGTTATTAAGTGTAAATTCACCTTCAAAGTTTAAATCAAACGCCATTAAGTTCCCGGATCTAAATGCAGATGTAATCGTGATTAGAAGCGGATAAATAATAATGGCGCTCAATATGATTAAAAATGCGTAAGTGAAAAACTTCGGCCAAAAATTCTTAATTTTTCTTCTCTTTGTTTTCTCTGGCATTCTCATCAATCCTCCATTTCAAATGCACTCGAGCGGTTAAAGATGATTAAAGAAATCACAATAACAATTGCTGAAATAATCAACGTAATCGCTGCTGAGATGTTATATTGTGGCGATTGACCGGTTGTTAGTTTATAAACCCATGAAATTAGGATATCTGTTGAACCGGCATTATTTCCAACACTTCCTGGCCCACCCTCATTAAAGAGGTAGATCATAGAGAAGTTATTAAAGTTACCAGTATATTGCGTAATAAAAATTGGTGCTGCTACTGATAAAATATGCGGGAATGTAATAAAGCGGAACTTTTGCATAGTTGACGCACCATCAATAGCTGATGCTTCATACCATTCAGATGGAATCGATTGTAGAATCGATGTTGTTAAAACATAAATATATGGGAAACCTAACCAACCTTGAATACCAATAACGGCAACCTTTGTCCAGAATGGTTCAATTTTCCAAGCAATAGATGGAATATCGAAGAATGGAATAAAGTTGTTAAGAAATGGAATAACCTGTGTATTTATAGCTCCAGCACTTGGGTTAAACATATTTGAAAACGTCAAGATTGTAATAAAAGCCGGTACAGCCCAAGGTAATAGTAAAATAACCCCAAAGAGACGCTTCCCTTTGATGAATGGTTGATTCATTACCATTGCTGTTAGTACTCCTAAACCAATTTGTAAAGTTGTAGCCGCTAGTGTCCAAATAATTGTCCATGATAATACAGACATAAACGTTTCACGGTATGTACTTAATACAAAAATGCTTTGGAATGTTTCCAATCCAGTCCACTGAATAAGTGATGCTGGTGGAATATTGTTGAAGTCATAGTTTGTAAACATAATTAGAATTGTAACAACTACTGGGAAAATAATTGCGAATAACATAATGATATATGCAGGAATCGTTAACAGGTATGGAAATCCATTCTCATATACGTTTACAAGAACATCTTTTACCGAACGATTAACTTTATCTGGTGTAATCGCATTTATTTTAGCTACTCGATTGGCATCGTAAAGTTGCACGGCATAGAAGAAAAGAAATACAACAATAACAAGAAGTTGTATAACTCCCTCAATCATTAAGAAAAGTGAATGATCTTCTCTTGGAGTTGTCCCCAATGTTATCAGACCATGAATCGCGCCTGTTCCCCAACTAAATAGTTGAAATAGAAACACAGCAAAAATAGCTAAGAAAACTATCCCTTTAAAATTTTGTTTGTTAAAGAATTGTCCTCCACCAGGAATGATCGAAAAGAGTGTTGCTTTTTTAATATTCTCTTGATCTTCTTTGGTAAAATCCTCTTTCTTTTTTGTAGCTGCAGTACTTTCCACTGCAATCAACTCCTTCATTATAA
>CAZTXI010000074.1:0-2957 GCA_964617265.1 uncultured Carnobacteriaceae bacterium
TTTGAAAACGTAGCTTACGCAATGGAAGTACTGGAAAAGAGTCCAAAACAAATCGAAACAAGAGTAAAAGAAGTATTGAAACTAGTTGGTTTAGAACATAAAGCAAAAATGTTACCAAATGAATTATCTGGTGGGGAACAACAACGTGTAGCCATCGCAAGAGCGATTGCAAACATGCCGCGAGTATTAATTGCGGATGAGCCTACTGGAAACTTAGATCCGGAGACTTCAAAAGGGATTATGAACATCATCGAACAAATCAATCGACAAGGCACAACGATTATTATGGCAACACATAATGCGGATATCGTAAACGAGAGAAAACATCGTGTACTTGTAATTGAAGATGGTCGAATTGCCCGTGATGAAGAGCAAGGAGGTTACGACTTTGAAGCTTAGAACATTTTTAAGACATGTAAAAGAAGGATTTAAAAGTATTGGTCGTAACGGTTGGATGAGTTTCGCAGCAATCAGTGCAGTGTCAATTACATTACTCTTAGTCGGAAGTTTAATCGGTATCGTATCAAACATTAATAACTTTGCTACAGATATTGAAAACGACGTAAGTGTTCGAGTATACGTTGACTTAGCTGCTACAGACGAAATTCAAGATAACTTAGCAGATCAGTTAGTCGCACTAGAACAAGTTGAAAATGTAACATTCTCAAGTCGTGAAGATGAATTAGAAAACGTAAAAGGAAGCTACGGAGACACTTTTGATTTATTCGAGGGTGACCGTAACCCACTACATGACGTTTTCATCGTTGATACAACTTCACCAGAAGTAACAGCAGAAGTAGCCGCTGAAATCGAAGGTATGGAATATGTTTCAGATGTTAACTACGGTGGAGCAGATGCCGATAAATTATTCAAAATGACATCGACAATACGTAATGTCGGAGGAATTATTATCGCAGCGCTAATCTTTACCGCAGTATTCCTAATTTCAAACACCATTCGAATTACAATCTTCTCAAGAAGTACAGAAATCGAAATTATGAAATTAGTTGGAGCAACAAACTGGTTTATCCGCTGGCCTTTCTTAATTGAAGGAGCATTAATCGGATTTATCGGAGCCGTTATTCCATCAGTTGTATTGTGGTTCTTATACGACACAATCTTCGGAACAGTATCAGGTTTCTTATCTGGTACAACATTCGCATTGTTATCACCTGATCCATTCATGTACCAATTAATCTTAGGATTAATGGCAATCGGAGTAACAATTGGAGCAGTTGGTTCAGCATTCTCAATGAGACGTTTCTTAACAGCATAAAATATTAAACAGAGAATCAATGAAATAAATCGAGTAAGACACAAAAACGAATAAGTATACTAATTGGAGGAAATGGAAAACATGACTAAAAAGAAATTACTAACATTAGCGTTAGCAGGAGCATTAAGTTTATCTACATTTGCAGCACCGGTGGTATCTGTTGAGGCAGCACCATCAACAATTTCAGAATTCGATTCATTAATTTCAGAATTAGCATCAGAAGAAAATGAGATTTCTGAAAAATTAGAAAAACTTCAAGCAGATATTAAAGTGAACGAAGAAAAAACAGATAAACTAGTAAAAGAAATGGAAGTAACTCAAGAAACATTAGAGACACTTCAAGCTGAAATTGCAGCGCTAAAAGAAGTAATTGCACGTCGCGAAGAACACTTAGCTGAACAAGCACGCAGTGTTCAAGTAGCTGGTGAAACAGGAAACATCATTAGCTTTGTATTAAATTCAGAAACATTAGATGAATTAGTTGGTAAAATTGACGTAATCTCAAGAATGGTTACAGCAAACCGTAATACAATTCAACAACAAGAAGCAGATAAAGCTTTAGTTGAAGAAAAAGAAGAAGAAACAATTGTTAAACAAGAAGAGCAACAAGTTCTCGCTGCTGATTTAGAAGCAAATCAAGCAGAATTAGAAGAACGTAAAGCAGAAGAAGAAACAGTACTTGCAGAAGTAGCAGCTGAAAGAGCAACTGCAGAAGCAGATCGTGACGCTTTAGTTGAACGTGCACGTCAAGCAGAAGCACGTCGCCAAGCACTAGCAGCAGCTCGTACAGTAACAGTTTCATCATCATCATCGAGTAGTTCGAATGGTGGCGGATCAGTTACACCAAGCTCATCTCAAGCAGCTCCAGCACCAGCAGCAAATAGCGGTTCAGTATTAGGAATTGCACAAAGCTTAAGAGGTGTAGGCTACCGTTATGGTGGAGCAACAACAGCTGGATTTGACTGCTCAGGATTTACACAATATGTATTTGCTCGTGCAGGTCGTTCAATTCCACGTTCAGCAGCTTCACAATACTCAGCAACTAGCCGTGTATCAAGAAGCCAAGCACAACCAGGAGATTTAGTATTCTTCTCATTAGGTGGAAACGGCATTAACCACGTAGGTATTTACCTTGGTGGTGGAAGCTTTATCGGATCACAAACTTCTACTGGAGTAGCAGTTGCATCAATTAACTCAGGTTACTGGGCTAATAAAGTAGTAGGCTTTGGTCGTTAATTAAAAGCCTTGTAAAATTTCATTAAATTCAAATAGTATTCGTTTTGGGCCGCAGGTATAGTATATACTTGTGGCCTTTTGTGCTTTTTAAAAGCAAAATTGATTCATATATATAGTTTCGATGAGTGGATGATCATTAGTTATTAGAACCGATTAAACTGGCTAAAACCATTAAGAAATTTTTTATAAGGTAATTGTTCGAAAAAATCTGCCGGTAACTCCGATTAATGTGCATATTTTTCGCAGCAATTGGTCGGTAACTTTAATTAATAGACACATTTTTCGCAATAATCGGTCGGTAAAGTCTGAAAACAATCGAAATCTAAACTAATAAATCCTGTGCCAGAAATATGAATTCTGGCACCACAAATCCAATTCCGTGCCACAAATACAAATTATGGCACAGCAAATCTAGTTCCGTGCCACAAATACAAATTATGGCACA
>CAZTXI010000074.1:3057-7242 GCA_964617265.1 uncultured Carnobacteriaceae bacterium
CACAAATACAAATTATGGCACAACAAGACACTTGAAACTTGTAACTTGATACTTTATATAGAAGGAATGGCTTTAGCGAGGTAATCAACTATAAAAATCAAGTCTCATTTATGAAGCGTATAACTCTTAAAATCACAACAATCATATTATAATGTTGAAATGACAACTTGAAATCTGTAGAATAAATTTACAACGTTTATTCGTTAACTTGAAAAGACTAGGAGAGAATACTTTGGGAAACAATCTACTATGGTCCATCCTGCTATTTTTCATCCAACCTATATTCCTCGTTGGACTACTATATACATATCTCAATTATCAAAAACGTATACGATATACCCGAAAACATTTTAGAGTTAATTTTGTAAAAGACAATTTTGAAATGAAAGACTTCTTATTAAAAGGATTATTACCTGGATTAGTCATATCATTATTAACACTCGTAATCGGTATTCCACTATCCATTGAGTGGTTTATCATCTATCAAATAATCGCGATTACATTATTATTGATTGGTGGGTACCGACTGATTCATCCAATCTATACTTTTTCACTGACATCGCTTGTTACAGTTTTGTTATCCATATTGAATATTCAATTACCGTTTAATCAATTAGAACCGTTATTTCAAAAAAATCAATATACTTTTGGCTCAATAAATAATCCAAATCAATTAATTGCGAATAGTTTATTTTTAGCCATCCTAATTTTATTGGTATCGATTTACAGTATGAAAAATCGTGAAGAAGAAAAAATGTTCCCGATGCTAAGAAGTTCTAAACGTGGTAAACGAGTGGCAAAATATCAAAAGAAAACAATGTGGTTATTGCCATTACTAATTATTGTTCCTGGTGAAGCATTTCATGCTGTTGCCGATTGGTGGCCATTGTTAGAGATTAACGGTCAATCGTATGCTTTCTTATTTATGCCTGTTCTTGTGGGGCTTCATTTCACGGTATCGACTCAGTTACTTGAAGACGCAACAGTAAAAATTCGCAATGAATTTAGAAATGTCGGATTGATTGGTCTAGTCTTACTTGCGGTTTCATATTTTGTATTGGAATTTAGTGTAGTAGCTACTGGAATTATTTTCTTATTAAGTTTGTTTGTATTGATTCGTCATCGCCAACGTGAAAATCAGTGGGCGTTTCGTTATGGACCGACAAATGAAGGGCTGCGAGTCATTGCGATTCGTACAGATTCACCTGCTCAACGCATGGATTTATCGGTTGGAGACATTATTTTACAAATGAATGACCAGGATATGAATCAGAAAGAAGATTATAATCGTGTATTAGCGTATAATCGATCATATATCAAGATGCGCATCCGACGTACAGACGGTGAAATAGTTATTACACAAACACCGCTATACGACGATGATTTCAATAATTTAGGATTGTTAATTCTTGAAAATTAAGAATGGATCTTTGTTTTATGGTAACTGAATGACTGTATTGTTTTTAAGGGAGAGGAAGCTAAAGATGAAAAAAATATTGATAATTGAAGATGAATTGTCGATTTTGAAATTACTAACTTACAACCTGAAACAAGAAGGATATGAAGTAGAATCAGCTATGGAGGGAGAAGCCGGACTTGAAATGGCTCTCAACACACATTATGACATGATTTTACTTGATTTAATGCTACCAAATAAAGATGGCATGGAAATTTGTCGGGAATTAAGACAAGAAAAAAGTGAAGTACCAATCATCATGCTGACAGCTAAAGATTCTGAAATTGATAAAATATTAGGACTTGAAATCGGGGCTGATGATTATATTACAAAACCATTTAGTCCAAGAGAAGTTATTGCGCGTATGAAAGCTATTTTTAGAAGATACAAATCGAGCAACAAAAAAGAAGAAGTTGAGTTAAAAGTAAATACAGATGAAGTTGTAATTGTTGGCGATATCGTCATTTATCCTGAAAAATATGAAGTATTTGTCCGCGAAGAACTTATTGAATTAACACCAAAGGAATTTGAACTATTAATTTATCTCGCAAGACGTACTGGCCGAATTTTAAGTAGAGAACAGTTATTAAATGCGATTTGGAACTATGATTTCGCTGGAGAAACAAGAATTGTTGACGTACATATCAGCCATTTACGTGAAAAAATTGAAGAAAATACCAAAAAACCAGAATATATTATTACTGCTAGAGGCTTTGGCTACAAACTAGAGGAACCCAAGAAATGAAGCAGATAAAACAGCGTTTATACGGTTTATATTTTTTAGTAGTAGCAGTTTTTATTCTGCTACTTTCTTTTTTATTACAAAATGTCGTTGAAGGAACCATCGTAAAACAACAAGAAGAAAACTTAGGTACGGAGATTGCTCAATTAATTGATTATATTCAAGAAGAACAACAAACAGCTACTTTATCAGAAGAGAATATTATCACTAGCCTTGCCAATGTAGCGCCAATTATTGACTACCGCATAACATTCATGGATCCAGAAGGAAATCCAACATATGATTCACATATTCCTCTGGCAGAACTCGATAACCTCATTGAAGCAGTTGAGATTCAGCAAGTTTTACTTGGTGAAACAACCGGATTATCAATAAGACCTGGAGTGAATACAAGTAACGATCAATATTACATTGCACAGGGAATGTTTGATGCGGCAGATGAACCAATCGGAATTTTACGCTTATCCAGTGAAGTAACGGATATTACAACGATTATCGATCAAGTATTATGGATTCAGTTTGTCGCAACCATTATCTTAATTTTTGCCATAATCGCTTTATCGAGCAACTGGATCAATAAAATTTCAAACGCTATGGGTAAAATGGAAAATGTCGTAACAGACCTCACTAAATCACAATACGATGCTCGTTACGTAGGCCATTCTTTTGAAGATATCGATAAATTAGGGGAGTCTATTAATGAGTTAGCGGTCAATCTTGATACACAAAACCAACAACTAAAAGTGAATGAGCAACGTACTTATGGCTTAATTAATCACTTAATTATTGGGGTAATGTTAATCAACGAAGAACGCAGAATTCAGATGGTTAATCCTGTAATGAATGAGCTATTAGGTATAAACTTATATGGTAAACTCTCGCACTTGTATACGGATTATATTCGCAGTGCAGAATTAATTGAACTCATTGAAGAAGCCATTTCAAAAAATGAAACAATGAATACTGAAATTAAACTCTATATTCCTGAAGAGAAAACACTTGATACAAACGTAATCCCGGTACCCAGTTCGACTTTAGGTGAAATGAATTATATTGTCTTGTTGTATGATATTACTGAAATCAGGCGATTAGAAAACGTTCGGACGGATTTTGTTTCAAACGTTTCACATGAATTGCGTACCCCGATAACCGCCTTAAAAGGTTTTAGTGAAACATTATTGGATGGAGCAATGTATGATGAGACTATATTAAAAGAATTTTTAGAAATTATGCTAAATGAGTCCGGCAGACTGGACTCTATGGTGAAAGATATTTTACAATTATCTAAACTAGAACAAGGACAAGAGCGTTTTAGTCGAGAATGGGTCGATATCGTTGAAATCGTACAAGAAGTGTTTCAAATTTTACAACAAAAAATGGAACTCAAAAAGATTAACTATTATATAGAAGAAACAAAAGAATTAACTATTTATACGAATCGAGATCACTTGAAACAAATTCTAATGAATTTAATTGCGAATGCTATCACTTACACCCCTGAAAAAGGGACTGTCATTGTTGATATTGATCAAGATGGTGAAGAAGCCGTTATTCAAGTAATCGATAACGGAATTGGTATACCGGAAGAAAGTAAGGCTCGCATATTTGAACGTTTCTATCGAGTAGATAAAGCACGCAGTCGTAATTCAGGTGGAACAGGATTAGGTCTATCCATTGTAAAATGGGTTGCCGAGAGTATGGGGGGTCATATCGAGTTATTTAGTGAAGAGAATGTTGGTACGACGTTTGTTGTAAGACTGCCAATTCAACAAGTTGGAGAATTGATCGAGTAAAAATATCCATATTTACATAACCTTTACATAAAATACACGTTATGTAAATATAGGGATTGTATGATGTATTGGAAGGCGAAATGAGCCATTCAATTTCAGAAAAAAGAGGAGATTTTACTTATGACTTTCGGAAAAACAGCAAAATGGATTTCAACAATTAGTTTATCTTTATTATTAGCTGCATGTGGTAGCGA
>CAZTXI010000075.1:0-7039 GCA_964617265.1 uncultured Carnobacteriaceae bacterium
GAATCGTTTCTTCGACTGCATTATGAATAACAGGATCGATTGTACTGTAGATATCATAACCACCGTTTCTCATTTCAGCATCGGCTTTATCTTTATATTGAGCATAAAGTTCGGTATTCTCATCGAGTTGTTCTCGAGTAATACCATCTTCTACGCTTAACATTTCAACGAAAATTTTACGTGCTTCTGCTTCGATTAGATCATACACATAAGAACGAGCAGGGTCGTCAACTTCCCCGTCTTCACGACGTAAGAAATCAGCTGTCACGTCGTAATTTAGCGCTTCATTATATACTTCTTGAGTGATATAACCTTCTCGATACATACTGTAGAGAACTTCTTTTTGGCGATTTAAACCGGCACTTAAGTCTTCTTTAACTTCACCATATTGTGTATATGGGCTATAAGAGATCGGACTTTTCGGTAAGCCAGCTAAAAAGGAAGCTTGTGGTAACGTTAAATCTGCAGCCGGTACGCCAAAGATCCCTTGAGCTGCTTCCTCGATACCTGCGATATTTTGTCCACGGTTATTTCGACCAAAAGGTGAAATATTCATGTAAGCTTCTAAAATAGCATCTTTTTCAAATTTATTTTCTAAATGTGTTGCGTATAGAATTTCGACTGCTTTACGAGAGTGGGTAACTTCAGCACTTAAAATTTGTTGTTTGATTAATTGTTGTGTAAGTGTTGAACCACCAGTTACAGTTGAAGCATTTGTTACTTCTTGAATACCAGCACGAATCAGTGCTTTTGGTACAATTCCTTCATGTTGATAAAAGTTTTCATCTTCGGTTGCGATGATACCGTTTAATACGTAAGGTGACATCTTATCGAGTGTTACAGGTGTTCGTAATAAATCTGAACGTAAGTCACTTATTAAACTATTGTCGCCGTAATACATTGATGATTTAATACCGTACGAATTTATTTGGCTGCTCATTTCAGCTTGTGTTGGAATTGGGATATCATCTACAAGAGAAGCAAAATACCCAAGAACCGTTCCTCCACCTAAAGCCCCTACGACCAATATTAATAGAGCAATGATCCCAAATAACCCTTTCATTACACGATAAAAAATATCAAAATAATGACCAAAACGAATAGATAACTTTTCATTTTTTTCTGAACGCGTTTGTTCAGTATTATTCTGATTATCAGAACTCATATTTTGAACCTCCTTATGAGTTATAAACAAATTAAAAATCCAATTTTTTTATTTCATTCTAATGATGGTTAATTATAGCAAATCACGCTAATATAAGCAAAATCTAAATGGAATAATGATGCTTAATTGTATGAAAGAAGAATAGTGATACTTTAAAGAATGGAACCGGTTAATATATTACGAAAAATCTTTAATATTGTAATATAACTGATACATTATCATAATATCTCAATGGTATAATTCATCTATATTAATAGTATTATGAACTTTAAATGCTTAAAAAGATTCCCTGGAGGTTATGTGATTGAAAAAACGACTATTTAAATCTATTCTCGCATCATCAATGGTTGCTTCGTCCTTATTATCTGTTACTCCTGTTTTAGCTAACGATTTTGAAGGAAAAATTCAAGATGCTCAACAACAAGCAGAAGAAAATGAACAAGCAGCTGATAGCTTAAATCAATTAATTAACCAGTTAACAAATGATATGCAAAGTACACAAGAAGCATTAGATAATCTAAATGCACAAATTACAAGAAATGAGAATACTTTAACAGCTACTTTAGATCAATTAGATCAATCATCTAAAGAGATGGAACAATTATTAGAAGAAATTGCTATTTTAGAAAAGAATATTGAAGAGCGTTCAGAGAAATTGGCTGAACAAGCTCGAACAGTTCAAGTTAGTGGAAATCCAACAAATTATGTTGAATTTATTTTGAACGCTGAATCATTAACAGATGTTATTGCACGTGTTGACGTGGTTGGTAATCTTGTAAAATCAAGTAATCGAATGATTGAAGATCAAATTCGTGATCAAAAAGCAGTAGAGGCTAAAAGTGAAGAAACAGAGCGTAAAATTGTTCAGCAAAATGCTCTGGTTGAAGAATTAGAAGTTACTTCAGCTAATTTAGAAGTTCAAAAAGTTTCCCAAACGGCTTTAATTGCTCAAATTGAAATTGAAAAATCATCCGCTACTGGTGAAAGAGATAACTTAATTGCCAAGCGTAATGAAGCTTTACAACAAGTAAGTAATATGAGAAGTGAACAAGAAGCTATTCGTGTTGCTACTGAACGAGCTCAACAAGAACGTGAAGCAGAAGAAAGACGCGCAGAAGAAAGACGCGCAGAAGAGGCTAGAGTTGAAACAGTACAAGCTGAAGAACCCGCACGTACGGAAACTCGCGAGCCTGAAGTTGAACCAGCGTCATCAGGTAGTGAAAGTGCAGGATCATCAAATGATTCAAATTCCGGTTCAACAAATAGACCAGAGACACCAGCACCAACACCGCCTAAACAAGAAGAAAAGCCAGAACCGAAACCAGAAGTTAAACCAACACCGGCTCCTTCGGGCAATGTATTGTCAATAGCAAGCCAGTATACGCACTTGAATACATACGTTTGGGGTGGTACTTCTCCTGTAACAGGATTTGACTGTTCTGGATTTACTCAGTATGTATTTAGACAAGCTGGAAAATCTATTCCAAGAACTTCAGGTAGTCAGTACGCTCAATCAACTAAAGTAACAAATCCCCAACCAGGTGATTTAGTATTCTTTAGTGGTAACCGTAATGGAGTAATTACACACGTTGGAATTTATACAGGTGGAGGTCAATTTATTGGGTCTCAATCATCTACAGGGGTAGCTTACGCAAGTGCAACAAGTGGTTATTGGGGTGCTCGTTTAGTTGGATATGGTCGTTACTAATTATAAATAATATTGTGTGTTGATGGATGTTTTGTCATTCATCAACACTTTTTTAAATCAAAAAATCTTCTAAGAGGTTTAAACTCTCAGAAGATTTTTTTGTTTTTTAGATGTGCTATTTTAAATATATTTTTCAGTTAACTGTAAGTACTCTTCAACATCTGCATGAACTAAATCAATCGCATCTTGCCAGAAATCTGATTTTGTTAAATCAACGGCTAGATGTTTTTCGGCTAAGTCTTCAGTCGTCATATTAGCTGTATCACGCAATAAAGCGATATAGTCTGCTTCAAACGAATCATCAGCTTCCAGCCCACGTGCATAGATACCTAAACTAAAGAAGTATCCAAATGTATAAGGGAAGTTGTAGAATGAAACGCCTGTACTATAAAAATGTAATTTGGCAGCCCAAAACATTGGATGATAAGTTTCTAAAGCATCTTCATATGCTTCTTTTTGAGCGGCTAACATTAATTCAGATAAGCGTTCAGCTGTTACAATACCTTTTTGTCGTTCGGCATAGAAATTCGATTCAAATAAGTAACGTGCATGAATATTCATCATCATGACTGCTCCACGCGAAATTTTTTCATCTAGTAGAGTAATCTTTTCTGCTTCTGAACTTGCTGCTTCAATTGTAGCGTCAGAAACAACTAATTCTGCTAAAGTTGAAGCCGTTTCAGCAACGTTCATTGCATATCTTTGGTTTAATAAAGGTAAGTCACGCAACACAGAGCTATGGAAAGCATGTCCCAACTCATGCGCTAAAGTTGAAACGTTGTCTGAACTACCAGAAAAAGTCATAAAAATACGAGACTGTTCGGATTCAGGTAAGTTTGAACAATAACCACCTGGTCTTTTACCCGAACGATCTTCTGCTTCTATCCAGCGTTCATCGAAAGCTTTTTGTGACATGTCAGCCATTTTTGGACTAAATGATTTGAAGTTATCGATAATAAAGTCTGCGGCTTCTGAATAAGTATAAGTTTTGGGTTCAAAATCACCAACACTAACAGTTGCTGCGACATCTAGCCAACTTAACTTATCGATATTTAGTAATCTTGCTTTACGATTAAAATATTCAACAATTTTTGCTTTATTATCTGAAATAGTATTCCACATCGCATCCAATGTTTCTTTTTTCATACGGTTGTATTCTAATGGAGGTTCCATAAAATGTTTAATCTTATGTGCTTTTTGATCAGTTAATCTAAAACCTGCTAGATGATTCAATGTATTAGCAAATAAATCAGCTTTACCTTCCCAAGCTTTTTCCCATATTTTTAGCATTTCAGCTCGTTTAGCGGGATCCTTTTCGGAACCCATTTTGTTTTCAAACTGGCCAGCAGATAATACAACGACTTCGCCGTCTTCTTTTACGGGAATTTTAACAGTCGAAACAAGTTCGTTATACATATCACCCCAACCATGAAATCCATCAATAGACAAGTTATTTAGGAGTTCTTCTTCTTTAGTAGAGAGCAACTTTTGTGCTTGTTCACGAATTTCAGTAATTGAAAAAGCACTTGTTTTGAAAGGTTCTTTTTGAAGCATTTCATTGAAATCTTTCTCATTAATTTCAGCTATTTTCTTTTGTAATACAATATTTGTGTTGCTTAAATCTTTTGACAAATTAGAGATTAGGTTTAAATTTGTACGGGCTTTTGTATCATTTGTATTAGCTGAAGCTAATCCTGACATGAATGTACGAGCTTCACCGATTCCTTTAGAAATGATTTCGTTGTTAGTCAAAATATCAGCAAAATAATCGAAGTTTGGCGCATCTGCATCCACATTCCAAGCTTTGACTTTTTTATCAAAATCCTTTGTCTGGATTTCAAGGGTGTTAACTTTTTCGTAAAAAGCAGGTGAGTCACTTCCACCATTAAAGATACTATCCATGTCCCAAGTATTGTTGTATTTCATAAATCCATTCCTTTCAACTCATCATATTTTAATTATATTCTTATTTTACTCGAAAAGTATTCAAATAACGAATGATATTCGTTAAAATAGGAGAAATGTAAAAATGGAGGAGAAAAATGAATCGAAAGATTACATATAAAGATCAAATTTATTTAGCTATCCCTTTTATTATAATGGGGTTGTTATATTGGAGTTCAACGATGTCTTATGAAACGCAAAGTTTAACGTCACCGTTAGAACGGTTTTTAGCGAATAAACCACTAGAACAGTTTTTATCGCAATTTGAGTTTACATATGGTGGATCAATCGTCTCGATTGCTCAAAGTGGGTACTTTTCATTTGTGGAATTTTTTATTCGTAAAGCAGCACATTTTTTTAGCTTTTTTCTAATTGGTTTCTTTTGGGTATTAGGATTAAGAAAGCGTGTAAAAGAATTTTGGTTAGTCATTGTTTTATCCATTTTACTTAGTATTGGTTATGCTTCCTTTGATGAATTTCGTCAAGTTTTTCATCCTGGACGTTCAGGGATGATGGCAGATGTTATACTTGATTCAGCTGGAGCAATTGTTGGTGTGTCATTGGCCTGGTTATTTGATTATAAAAAATGGGTAAAATGATATTATTTTCAGTCATATATTGATATAATTGTTATTCACGAGGAGATTAACTAGGGAGGGATTACTATGGCATTTAATAGTAAGTATAATAAAGAAAGACCCGATTTTAGATCACAATATCGCGCAGAGTTAGTACATGTACCCGACTCAATTCGCAGATCATCAGGGATTATCATAAATAGTAGACGATATAAGTCATTTTTATTTACGTCAGATGTAGCAACAATTATGTATTCTGACGCAGATGCGATACTTGCTGTTTACCCTTATTCACCGCATCCATCAATTATTAAAGCATTAAGTACCGTTTCACCTGTACCACTTGCAGCTGGTGTGGGGGGAGGCGTTACACAAGGGAGACGTTCTGCTCAAATTGCTACCTATGCAGATGCGAATGGCTGTTTAGCTGTAGTTTTAAACGCTGCTGTAGATCCAGAAACGGTTCGTATGGTTAAAGAAAACGTCGATATACCAGTCATTTATACCGTTATTGCAAAACACCAAATTATTAAAGAACACATTGAAGCTGGAGTAGACATTTTAAACATTAGTGGTGGAAAAGAAACGGCTGAGATGACTCGAATATTCCGAGAACGTTATCCACAAATTCCGATTATTGCTACGGGTGGTAAAACAGACGAACAAATTCTAGAAACAATTGATGCAGGTGCGAATGCTATATCTTATACACCAAAAACAACTCAGAAAGTATTCCAAGAGAACATGGAAAAATACCGTGAAGAGATGGAAGAAGAATTTGACGAGGATGTCGAATAAAATAGCCATAAATCTTTGATGTGGCCTTTGATAGGGTTTTAAATCGAATAATAATTTGCTATAATATGTGAGCTATCACATAATGAAATTTAAGGAAGTGAAAGAATGGCAGGACATTCAAAGTGGAATAATATTAAAGAGCGTAAAGGCGCTCAAGATAAGAAACGTGGAAAACTATTCCAAAAACTAGTAAAAGAAATCTATGTTGCAGCTAAAGCGGGTGGCCCTGACCCAGATACAAATCCAGGCCTAAGACTGGCAATGGATAAAGCAAAATCAAATAATATGCCGAATGATAACGTAGATCGTGCGATTAAACGAGCAACGGATCCCAGTGAAAGTGCAAACTATCATGAAGTAAACTATGAAGGGTATGGACCAAATGGTGTTGCAATTCTTGTTGAAACATTGACAGATAATACAAACCGTACAGGCACGAATGTTCGAGTGGCTTTTGATCGTAACCATGGAAACCTTGGAGAAAAAGGTTCGGTTAGTTATATGTTTGATCGTAAAGGTTATATCGCGATTGAGCGAGAAGGTCTAGACATTGATGAAGATACAATGCTTATGAGTGTATTAGAAGCAGGTGCGGAAGATTTAGAAACATCAGATGAAGTATTTGAAATCTACACAGAAGCTAGTGATTTTACAGCTGTTCGTGATGAGTTAGAAAAAGAATATACACTTGCTAACGCAGAATTAGTTATGCAACCAAGTATGTTTGTCACACTTGATGATGAGGCAAAAGAAAAATTACTTGATTTAATTGATGCACTAGAAGATGATGACGACGTAAATGACGTCTACCATAACGCAGATTTTTCATAAATTATATAAATAATT
>CAZTXI010000076.1:0-6969 GCA_964617265.1 uncultured Carnobacteriaceae bacterium
CATCCAGAATACAATGATTTTTATGGTTTAAAAGGAACTAAACATTATATTCATAATCCTTATCCGATGAAAGAGAAATTAACAGGCTTTGATTCCGATCAAAAGATTGGCGTAATTGGTAGTGGTGCAACAGGTGTTGATTTAATGCGATTCTTTGCAACTAATTATGATTTAAAGCATCCGCTAACTTTCTTTGATGTAAGAGATCCATTTCATTGTGTGGCGATTCCATTTGAAAAAGAAGAAGTGACTTACCGTTTAACAAAAGAATGGGTTGAAACTGAAAAAGAAAAATACGATGGGTTCATTCCATTAGAAGTCATATTAGATACAATCAAAGAAGACTTAAAACAAGAAAATGCGGATGTAATGGCTGTCTATGACCGTTATAAAGCTGGAACATTAGAAGTTTTTCGAAAAGCATTTCATGAAAAGGATCAAGAACTAGCTGCTGTTCAACAGTATGCTGCTCGTTCTGTACCAAATCTTCCTCATTTATATAATGCTTTGTCGGGTGAAGATCAACGTAAATATATGGACGAATATCACCAGATTATGAACTTCTTTAAAACGAAAGTTCCTTACTATAGCTATCAATGGTTATTCGAACGAATGGATGCGGGACAAGTTGAAACAGTTGCTGGCCTTAAAGAAGTTACACCTTTAGAAAATGGTCGTTTCGAATTAATAGCGGATGATCACAAATCAGAAGCAGATATTCTTGTTAACGCAACTGGATTCATGCAAAATATTGAAGTTTTAACCAAACATTCTGAATTAATTAAAAACTTATTTCACCGCCGTTTAATCGAACCTCATGTTAATGGGAAATTTATCTTAGTTGATTGGCCTCAATGTCGTGTCATGAATCAACGTTTTGGTCGAATGGATAATCTGTTCTTCTTAGGTTTATTAATTGGTGGAACCCAACATGAGAATAATGATGCTGGACAAACGATTCAACAAGCTCGTTTCACGGCGAAACAATTTATGGACAAACAATAAACTATTATTGAAATGAACTCAGTTGCCTATGTGGCGCTGAGTTTTTTCATGCAAATGAATATTAGATTTTCTCAGTTTTTGTTATATTTAGATTAGTCGATGATAGAAGTCTAAGTATTCAGGAGGAATTCCAATGGTAAAAGCCATTTATTTAACTGAAAATAAACCTTACCCGAATAACCCCTTACCCGTTCTCTATTATGAAAAAGCATTAGATGATGCTTTAAGCACAGACTATAACGCTGAAGATGTCATCATATTTTTTAAGCAAAACGGCTATGAACACGGATGGGTGAATGGTATTTTAGATCAACACCATTTTCATTCCAATGCGCATGAAGCACTAGCTTGCACCAAAGGACAAGTGACCGTGCAATTAGGCGGTCCGAATGGTGTCATCCAGATTTTCAAAAAAGGTGATGTTGTCTTACTGCCCGCTGGAACAGCCCACAAAAAATTAGATGCTTCTGAGAATTTTGAAATTGTAGGAGCTTACCCAGCTAATGGTCCTAAACAAGACATGCAATATGGTGATGCCAGTGATTATGATATGTTGTTGGCTAATATAGCGAATGTATCAAAACCCTTGACCGACCCTGTTACGAATTCACCAAGAGATATTGAGGAATATTGGATGATAGTTGATTAAAATATTTTTCTAAAGTAAACAATAAAGAACTTACGCACGGTTGTTTGATGACATCCGCTCGTAAGTTCTTTTTTATTATATTAAGCTTTTAATTCCCCAGTTAATTCAATAATACGGTCAACTGATTCGTCTAAATATTGAATCGTATCTAGTAAGGCTTGATCCGTATCCACATCAACATTCGCAACTTTTGTAGCTTCTAATGGCGCTTCTTCTCCACCCATTCTTAAGAAATCTAACCAGTTATCCATGCTTGTTTCACCACTCTTAATCTTTAAGAATGCTTGAGTAGCAATCGTTAATCCTGCTGAATAAGTGTATGGGTATAATCCCATGTAGTAATGCGGTTGACGCATCCAAGTTAATTCTGCACCTGGTTCGATTTCAACAGCATCGCCCCAGAATGTTTCTAGAACTTCACGTTTAATAGTCGATAACGTATTGGCATCGAAGCTCTTACCCGCATCAATTAATCGGTATACTTCACGCTGGTATGCCGCTTCTAATAAATGCGTTACAAAGTTATGGAAGTATGTTTTTGAAATCATCATTGATAACACAGAGCGCTCTGTACGGGCATCATCTGTTTGATTTTTCAAGTAATCAGTCAGCATCAATTCATTAAATGTTGATGGTGCTTCTATTAAGTATAGAGATGGACGCGAACCTGTATATGAGTTGTTTTGGTGTGATAATACACCTTGCCCCGCGTGTCCTAGCTCATGGAATAATGTGTAAGCATCACTTAATAATCCAGAGAATGACATCATAATATATGGATGCTTTTTATAAGTCGTCGAACAGAATGCACCTGAACGTTTACCAACGTTTCGAGCAAAGTCTACCCAACGCTCATCATAAGAACGCATCATTAAATCAATGTATTCCTGACCTAATGGTGAAAGCGCCCCTTTAACTAATTCTTTCGTTTGCTCAATTGTTACATCTTGTTTGAAATCAGGATCAACATCAATTTTTAAATCCGCATAGGTTAATTTTTCTAAACCATTCTCTTCTTTTAAATGGGTAATGTATTTACGCATTACGGGCGCGAATTTGTCCATGATGACGTCAATTTGACGATCATACATTTCACGCGTTACTTCTTGTGATTCTAATAAATAATCAATCACTGAATCATATCCGCGCATCGTCGCGATTGTTTTTTCTTTAACAATTTGGTTATAGTATGCAGTCGCAATGGTATTTTTATATTGACCTAATACTTCATTAAATTTGTCATACGATGCACGACGAATTTTTGGATCTGTTGAGTACATGTAGAAATCCTCATATAAAACAAAACTTAATGGATATTCTTTACCATCTACTTCAAATGTTCCAAAATCCGGGTCATTTCCTCGAGCTTGTTCATAAATATCTGAGAATGAGCCTAATACCGGATTCAATAATTGTAAAGCTTCTTCTACTTCTGGTGCTAAAGCCGCTTTTTTACTTTTAATCGTTTTACGAACCCATGCTTTAAAAGCTGGTTCTAATTCCGCTACTCGTTTAATTTCATCTTCTGAAAGAGTTAACACTTCTGAGTCAAAGAAACTTAACTTCGCACTTTCTTGTGAAATCACAGAATAAATTGAACGGAAAGCACTAACTGCTTCACTATCTGTAATGTCTGCCTGAGTTGGTAGACTACGGTATTGTGCTAAGTGATTCATTGCTGCTACAACTTCTTCATACTTATGTAATGCCGCTACAACATCTTCAGCTGATTTTAATTGACCTTTATATTCAGCTACAAAATCGGCAATTGTTTTAGGGAATACTGCAGCTGCTGCATCAAAATCAGCTTCAGTTGCAAAAATACCTGATAGATCCCATTTTAAATCTTCACTAACTTCGGAACGTAACTTTAATTGTTCTGCCATTCTCATTCTCCTTATAACTCTCATCGTTTTTTAATAATACTATCATGATACCACAATCAATAGTCAAAAAAAAGAGAATACTCTCTCAAATAGAGTATCGTTGAAAATAAACGCCGATCACGTAGACTCTTTTAATAAGGTCTCTGGGAATTGCTAGTTAATGTATACATATAATCGACAAGATGCAAACCGTTAAGTTTAATTTCTGTGCCAACGAGTTTTAAAGGTAATTGGTCGAAAAAATCTGCCGGCAACTCCAGTTATAGCGCACATTTTTTGAAACAATTACCTTGTCAACCGATTTATAAGGTAATTGGTCGAAAAAATCTGCCGGTAACTCCAATTATAGGGCACATTTTTTGAAACAATTGGTCGTAAACCTTAATTTAAAATGCCATATCAATAGGTGCGCAGCGCAGCGTAGAATGACACGGAACCAATAATTGGAAAATAAATAACAAAATAGCGAACCAAGATAATCTCCTGATCCGCTACTTTTATTTGTATATTTTATTCTGCTGTGCCCTCGAATGGAATAAACTCTCCAGTTAGATAATCGCTCACTAAAACTTTATTTTTTTCTAAATCAAAACGATACTTCCCAACTAACGTTGTTTCTCCACTATCTTTTTTCTCGCGAACTTCAATTTCGATATAATCATCTGTTTGGTTAACGATAAAAGTGTGAGCCTCTTTGTCGATACCAACCGTAGCAATGACTTCCTCCAACGCTAACTGAATAACAGGCTCAATTGTATCTTCTGTTAAGTCAGCTTCATCCGCTAAGTCTTCTGATGTGACTTCCGTTTCCGTAGCTATTTCAGATGTATCTTCTGTTTCTTCAATATCTTCAGTTTCTGGAAGCTCATCAAGTTCTCTATCCTCTACCTTTTCAGCCAGTACAATTTCTACACTTTCTAATGAACCTTGACTGCTAGAGGTATTTTCATTTGTGTCACCAGCACATGCAGCAAGAACTGCTGAGGCGGCTACAGTAACATAAAGCAAACGAAAATTATGTAGCATAATGCTTACCAACTTTCTTATTAGTATTGAATAATATTTCAGTTTGATTACATTTTAACACTTATTTTATAATATACAAATAGATTTTTTATGACCAACTTGTTTTCAGGCTATTTTCACCCTATTAAACCATCTTTTTTGTAAAATATGTTACAAGTTCATTTCTTTTGAAATGAAATCCAGTATAATAATAAACGAGGAGTTGAGAAGATGAAAAAAGACTTTCTAAACCCATATGATTCTGAATACGATACCCCTGAAGAAAAAGCTCAAGCTGAAAAGGAAGATGAAATATTCAGACGTTTAATGTCTTGTAGTACAATTGCAACAGGTATCATCGTTGTATTGATCCTTTTAATTTTTGTTTATCTATATTTTTTTAACTAAAAAACACCATGTTTAGCAAGCTCAAATTAGATGAGCAGGCAACATGGTGTTTTCATTTTATGATTATTGATGGTATGTTGCGTAAACTTCTCGTTTTGGAAGTCCACGTTCTTTTGCGACCTCTTTAATCGCTTCTTTACTCGACATTTTTTCAAAGTTTATTTTATAGTCAATATGTTCTAAAATCGTCCAATTTTCCCATAAGGTCTCTTCTACAACTTGATCATTCCCAGCAACCATAACGACAAATTCACCTTTTAGTTCAGTTTCCTTTGCCCACTGGCTCACTTCATCCGCTGTACCACGAATAAATTCTTCAAATCGCTTCGTTACCTCACGTGCTAAAACCACTCGACGATTACCGCCAAAAACTTCTGCTAGAACAGCTAACATTTTCGCTAATCGATAAGGTGACTCATAAAAAATAAGTGTCTCTTCTTTATCTTTAAGCGTTTCTAACTCCTCAGTTAATTCTGATTTTTTTCGACTTAAAAATCCATAGAAGGTAAAGGGCTGTGGTGAAATACCAGACGCAATTAAAGCTGTTACTGCTGCATTTGGTCCAGGCAATGGAACAACCGCTATTTGATAGTCAATGGCTGCTTTTACCAATTCTACACCTGGGTCACTAATAGAAGGCATCCCGGCATCACTTACTTGAGCGATATCTTTTCCTTCTAATAGCAATTGAATCAGCTCATTTGTTTTTTCTTGGACATTATGTTCATGATAACTTGTTTTAGACGTATCAATTTCAAAATGATTTAATAATTTTTGTGTCACTCGTGTATCCTCACAAGCAATTAAATCAACATCTTTTAATGTTTGAATCGCTCGAAAAGTCATATCCTCTAAGTTTCCAATGGGTGTTGGAACTAAATATAATGTACCTTTATCACTTTCTTTATAGCTTTGTTGTGTTTGCAAGTTCAATCACCTCTCTAACTACACAGGCTCTCTTTCGAGATAGAGGGAACTTAACGCCCCACTGCTTTAAATAAGCCTCTTTTTTAGCCCGTGTTAACTGTTTAAACGCATACTCTGCTTTCATAGCTTCTGCTTTCGTTTCAAACGTTTCAGCATAAATCATATTCAACGGTCGTCTAGACTGTGGGCGTGTGTATTTAGCCCCTATTCCTGTATTGTGTTCTTCTTCTCTTCGCAATAAATCAGTAGTGTAACCTCCGTAAAAAGAGTTATCTTTACACCATAAAACATAAAAATAGCTCAGCTTTTGGGCTGATTCACTCTTATTTTTCACCATATAAAATCTTCCTAACTTCCGGACGATACTCTCCATTATCATCATGCACATAAAGTGGTGGTAACATTTGGAAACCACCTTCTTTACCTTTATTTATGCCTTCAACTAAAACCATATTGGCATTTGTCGATTCATTTGGATAAATAAATTGAACTCGTTTTGGCATGATTTGATGGTTTCTCATTTCATCCATCAGTTCTAAAAATCGGTCTGGTCTATGAACGAGGTAAACTTTTCCATTCATTTTTAGTAATTTAGATATTTTAAACATCAATTGTTTTAAATTAACATGGATTTCATGACGGGCAATCGCAAGATGTTCATTCGGATTCACGTGCCCTTTTTCTTCTAACGGGAAGTAAGGAGGATTGCATGTAATCACATCGACCGAGTCATAATGATCAGAATGAATCGCGTTCAAGTCTCTCTGGACGATTGTTACCTGGTCCTCCAGTTGATTCAATTCCACACTTCGTTGAGCCATATCCACTAGCTCAGGTTGAATTTCAATACCATAAATGGGGCTTTTTGTTTTTTGAGACAACATTAGTGCAACTGCACCATTTCCAGAACAGAGGTCAACGATTTTCAAATCATCGCGTTGTCTTATCTTAGCGAAGTCCCCTAGTAAAACGGCATCCAAAGAAAATGAAAAGACATCTGAACTTTGGATAATTTCTAAATTATATTGCATCAACTGATCAATGCGTTCGTTCTCTTTTAGCACAATTATACTCCCTTTTCCATTACGT
>CAZTXI010000077.1:0-6947 GCA_964617265.1 uncultured Carnobacteriaceae bacterium
AAGGTAATTTTACCGGAAAGCCGGTCGCGAAAAATATTTATTAGGTGGAAATCACGAAAAAGCACCTATAAATATATTTACTATGTGGAAATTTCGAAAAACCACTCATAAAATTATTTATTAGGTGGAAATCGCGAAAAAGCACCTATAAAAATATTTACTAGGTGGAAATCACGAAAAAGCACCTATAAAATCCTTATCAGCTAAATTCCAGTAAATAGTGGAATCACCGCATCCATTTTTGTTATACTTTTATAGAACAAAAGGAGGATATTCAATGTCAGTAAATATTTATGATACAGCAAACCAAATCGAGCGTGAAATGCGTGAAATTAGTCAGTACACAGACTTAAAAGAAGCATACGCAACAGTTGCAGCGGATGAAGAAGCGAACAAGCTAATGAAAGACTTCCAAGGCATGCAACAAACGATTTACATGAAACAACAAATGGGTCAAGAAGTGACTGAAGAAGAGGTGGCAGAAGCACAAGCCATTTCACAAAAAATGACTGAAAATGAATTAACAACGGATTTAATGGATAAAGAACGCGCATTAAACCAAGTTATCACAGACATTAACACAATCATTATGAAACCGATCCAAGAAATTTACCAATAATATAAAAACCAGTTGGCTGGCATTACGAAATGCGAGCCAATTTTCACCCATTAAAAAGAACATATGTACCCATACGGAGGTGAGGAAATGATCCGATTTATTCATGCAGCCGACCTGCATTTAGATACCCCATTCTCAGGTATCGAGCAAACATCGAAAGAACTCGCAGAAAAATTGCGACAAGCTCCTTACGAATCACTAGCGAATATTGTAGATATAGCGATTGAAAAAGCAGTTGACTTTGTATTGCTGGCAGGGGATTTATACAATACAAAACGCGTCAATATCAAAGCGCAGAGCTTATTTATTGAGCAATTAATCCGCCTAGAAAAAGCACAAATAAAAGTCTTTCTGATACGAGGCAATCACGATTACTTAACCGAGTCCGAACAGCGCCTAACGCTGCCGTTTCCAGCGAATGTTTATGAATTTAATGCAGACGTTCAAACCCATACGATTGAAACAAAAAACAACCAGCGCGTAGCTATTTCCGGATTTAGTTACGACTCACAATGGATTTTTGAGCGTAAAATAACAGAGTACCCAAATCGAGCCAATCCAGTCGATCTACATATTGGTCTATTGCACGGTTCCGCAGATAGCCAGAACGCTACCGAAGCCAATTACGCACCCTTCACGGTAGCCGAATTGCAGGAAAAAAACTATGATTATTGGGCACTTGGCCATATTCATCAGCGACAACAACTCGCACCGAATATCCATTATCCAGGTAACATTCAAGGTCTGCATAAAAATGAAACAGGCGATAAAGGCTGTCTTCTCGTTGAGTGGGACAATCATGGTCCCAAAACCCATTTCATCCCAACCGCACCGATGATATGGCAGCAGCTCACCGTCGATATTTCATCCGTGCATACAATCGCAGAACTTTTTGAAGCCCTTCATGGTGAAATGAAACCCCTTGGAGAGCACCAAGAATCCTTAGTGCATCTGACATTGACATCAGATGATGACTATAATGATGAATTAATTGCACTAATCCAAGAACCACAATTCAACGAGCAGCTCACGCAACAACTGAATCAGCCGAATATTTGGATTGTCGCAGTGCATTTCGTTTTAGAAGAAGTCAACGACACCGAAACTCTCGAAAATCGCTACCCTGACATGTGGACAAAAGCTGTCGAAAAAGCGTTAGTTGCAAGAGAATTCGAAGAGATGACAGAGGGCATCTTGAAACAAATTCCTCAAAAATACTTAACTGAAACCAATAATGAAGAATATCGCAAACAAATGATTGAAAAAGCCATTGCGAAAATTCATTTGAAATAGAAAGTAGGTGATTCTGTGCGTATTGAACGTTTAGATATTTATGGATATGGCAAATGGGTGGATACAACATTTGATTTATCCAAAGATGTGCACTTATTTTACGGTATGAACGAAGCCGGTAAATCAACACTCATGTCTTTTATGCATAGTATATTATTTGGATTTCCAACAAGAAATAGTGCATTATTGCGTTACGAACCAAGAGAGAGTTCACGTTATGGCGGGCGAATTACCGCAACCGATCCGCGTTTTGGAGAAGTGATTATTGAACGAACACATGGTAAAGTCACTGGAAATGTGACCGTGACGCTTGAAGATGGCACAACTGGTAAGGATGAATTACTCGAGACGATTTTGCATGGAATGACGCGCGAATCTTTCCAGCATATTTTCTCCTTTTCATTAACTGATATTGAACAAGTACACAAGTTGAATAAAAACCAATTGAGCCGCTATTTACTAAATATTGGGGCACATGGAACAGAATATTATTTAGAACTAGTGGACCAATTTCAAGCGGATGCCGACAAAATGTACCGTCCATCGGGTCGAGTGTTAGCTTTAAATAAGCAATTAGCCGTTCTTGAAAAACAAGAACAGAAACTAGCAGCACTTGAAAAACAAAATGAAGGTTACTTATCCTTAATCGAGCAATTGAATCATGAAAATCATGCCATTGAAAAAATTGAAGCCAAACAACAAAAGACAGAAACAAAACTAGAAGAAGCGCGTGAATTTAAAAAACAGTGGCATATCTATCAAGAAATTCATCAACTCGAAGCTGAAATCAAAAAAATCGACTTACCACCATTAAAAGAAGATGGTCGTTATTTACTAGATGAATATAAACGAGAAAAAGCTGATCTGAATGGTAAACTCCAAGAAGTGCAAGTCAAAACCAATCAAGCTAAACAAGTTCTTGAGCAACCTGAAATGATTGAAACCTATATCGAACATAAAGAGGCTTTTCATCAAATCGAGAATCAGCTACCAGAGCTAGCAGAACAACTACGTGATTTTGAAAATAATACAGAAAAGCGCGCAGTTCTACTAAAAGACATGCTACAGCTAGAAGAGAAGTTACAGATTACGAATCAGCCAATGTATCCAACACCATTTAGTGAGTCAGAAAAAGCCGAAGCAATTATGTGGCAACAACAGCTAACACATAATAGTGAACAGCTCGCACAACGATCAACTGAATTACAAGAAGTGGAGCATGCACTCAATTTAAAAAATCAAAAATTGGATCAATTTGACCAACTGATGTGGGATAATCAAGAATTCAAAGAGGTTGAAAAAGAATTAACTGAACCAGAAATAAAATCAGTTTCTAAAATTGGTCCTATTGTGTTTGCGATTACTGGAATAATCTTAGGTGCACTGGCATTTTTCACGCCTAGCCCGATGAGTTGGGTAATTGGATTTATGGCACTATTAGCTTTTGGAGTAGCCGTCATTCAGCTGAAATCAAAACCAAAAATAACCACGAATCCATTATTGGAAAAGGAATTTGAAAAGCAAGTTTCCTTTAAAAAAGAGTGGCAAGAATTATTGGTAGAAGCGGATGCTTTACAAGCAAAAGCGCAAGCATTAAAAGCACAACAAGCTGAAATACTTCAAACAGAAACAACCATTAAGTCACAGTGGGTAGCATTATTAGGAGAACATCATTTGCCACAATTGGTTGAATTAACTGATGCAACCATTTTATTTGAGCAAGTTGAGCAATTACATGTAGCCGTCAAAGAAGATGAGTACTTAACGGCACAACAAAACCAATTAAAACAAAATCTCGATAAAGAAACGGCACCTGTTTCAGCAGTCTTAAATTTACAACTGAATCAATCGTTTCAAGAAAAAATCGTTCATATTCGCCAATTTTTAACGCAAGTGAAACAGATTATGGCTCATGAAGAAGAAAAATTAGATCAATTAAATGCTTTAAAACTTGAAGAGAAACAGTTAAAATCGAGTATAGAACATGCAAACACAAAAATTAGAGACTTAATTGAAACAGCTAATGTAAAAGAAGAAGCACAATTTATTCAGTTATATGCTGAAAAAGAAAAAGTAGACCAGAAAAAAGGTCGGGTACAATTCTTAAAAGAAAATGTACCTACGTATGACGCCCAACAAGTGTTACCAGATTTAGAATCAGTTGAGCACAAAGTGTCTTCATTTCACAAAGAACTGAACGATCTGAAAGAACTGAAAAATCAGGCGATTCATGACATGACGAATACGAAGTTGTCGATTGAGCAGTTGGAGAAGGATGGGACGTATACGGATGAGCTGCAACTTTATGAGAATGAGAAGGCGACGGCTCAGCGTTTAGTGGATGAATGGATTTCGGATAAACTGGCTGCGGGCATGATAAAATGGACGCTAGGTCAGGTGACGAAGGATCGGTTTGAAGAGATTATAGCGGATGCAGAAACGTATTTTCACTTGTTAACAGATGGTGAATACGAGAGAATAGTGTTTAAAGAAGACGAGCTTTTTGTGCAACATGAAAATGGGCATGTGGTGGATGTGCGTGTCTTATCGCGCGGGACTGCTGAACCCCTGTATGTAGCGATTCGATTAGCGTATATTAAAAATACGCGTGACATGATGGAACTGCCTGTGATTATGGATGATCCGTTTGTGAATTTCGATGAACGTCGTCGTGAAAATATGTACCGATTGTTGCAATCTTTAAGATCTGATTTACAAATTATTTATTTTACATTTGATGATACGGCCTTTAAGTATTTTAAAAAAGACCAAATGACCAATTTAGAAATGAGGAAATAGCATGACTAAGAAGTTGTATGAACACAAGATGGATGAAATAGTAGAGTTGTTCCTGCTTATTAAGGGAACAGCAGAGCGTAAAACGAAAACAGGAAATCCATTTTTAACGATGACACTACAAGATACGAGTGGTGAAATGACTGGAAATCGCTGGGGTGTGACGGATGAAGAGCTCCAAAATTTCATACCGGGAGCCGTCGTTCATGTTAAAGGAAAGCGCGAAGAATACAATGGACAACCGCAACTACGAATTGACACGATTCGATTAGCAGCTGAAGGTGAGCCAGCCAATCCTGATTTATATGTAAAACGTGCACCCTTCACGCGTGAGTTGATGATTGAGAAATTTAATGAAGTGATTTTTGAAATTACGAACCCAAATATGAACCGTATCGTGCGCTTTTTATTAAATAAATATAATAAAGAATTTTTCCATTCGCCTGCCGCAAAATCAAATCACCATGCTTTCCAAGGTGGATTGTCTTATCATACGATTTCAATGATTGAAATGGCAAAAGCGGTGGCGAATTATTATCCAAATATTAATGAGTCGCTTTTATATGCGGGGCTGGTTTTACATGATTTAGGAAAAGTCATTGAATTAAGTGGTCCAACTGCTACAGAATACACTTTGGAAGGGCAATTAGTTGGTCATATTGTATTAGTGGATCAAGAAATTACCCATGCGTGTGAAGAGCTAAATATTTCCACTGATTCAGAAGATGTGTTAATGTTGCGTCACGTCATTTTAGCGCATCACGGTCAGTTGGAATTTGGTTCACCTGTTCGACCTCAAGTAAAAGAGGCTGAAATTATTCACTATTTAGACCAAATTGATGCAAAAATCAATATGATGGAAGAGGCTCTCGAAAAGACGGAACCAGGTGAATTTACTGGGAAGATATGGGCACTAGAGAATCGTCGTTTCTACAAGCCATCGTTTACTGACCGAAAAAAAGATGAAGAATAAGTGACCTATAAAACGTTACCAATTCATTCATGCACACGATTTGAAAAAAATGTGAATATTTATGAAATCATTTAAAATCACTTTTTTATGTGTTATATTAATCGGGTGTTGAAAGACATGAAATGGAAACTAGAATATAAATTAGGAAGTGTATTTCGTAATGAAAAAACTATTAATTACAGCTTTTGCAACAACATCGCTACTATTAGCTGGATGTTCAGATAAAGGAGCGGAAGTGGCTTCAACAGAAGCAGGACGTATCCGCGAGCAAGACTTATACGAAGAAATGAAAAACGAACCGTTACAAAGTGGTATGACGGTTGGAGAAACAGTATTACAAAAAATGCTTTTAGAATCAGTATTCGAACAATTATACGGTGACCAAGTTACAGATGAAGACGTAGACGCTGAAATTGAAAAATCAGCAGAGCCTTTCGGTACAATGGAAGAGTACGAAGAATTATTGGAAGCACAAGGAATCAGTACAGACTACGTACGCGACAACGTATACTTATCACTATTAATGCGTGCAGCATTATTAGATGACGTTGAAATTACAGACGAAATGATCGAAGAGCAATACGAAGCAGAAAAACCTGCTTACACAGCTCAACACATTTTAGTTGAAGACGAAGCAACAGCTAACGACTTGATTGCACAAATCCAAGACGGAGCAGACTTCGGTGAATTAGTTACAGAATATTCACAAGACCCAGGTAGTTTAGAAACAGAAGGAACATACACATTTGAAAAAGGTCAAATGGTTCCAGAATTCGAAGGTGCAGTAGACGCATTAGAAGCTGGCGAATTAACAACTGAACCCGTTGAATCATCTCACGGTTTCCACGTTATCCGTCGTCTAGAATTAGACTACGCACCAATCGAAGAGCGCCGCGAAGAATTAGAAGAGTCAGTAATCAACGGTTTCTTACAAGACCAAACTTACATGGCTGAACTAATCACTCGTCTAGCAGAACGCGCAAACGTACAAATCGCAGACCAAGACTTAGTTGGTGCAATGGCAGCATACATGCCACAAGAAGAAGTACCAGCTGAAACAGAAGGCGAAGAAGAAGTACCTGCTGATGAAACAGAAGAAGTAGAAGAACCAGCAGCAGAAGAAACAGAAGAATAATTTTTTTATGAAATGAAACCTCCAAGACCCAGCGTCTTGGAGGTTTTTTAGATGTTTATTACCAAGGAGAGTTACTGGCATATTTTTTCGAGTAATTACCTTTTAAATCGTGTGACAAGGTAATTGTTTCA
>CAZTXI010000078.1:0-6910 GCA_964617265.1 uncultured Carnobacteriaceae bacterium
TGATAAACGAGAAAGTCTAAAACGTAAAGACCAAGAACGCGATATCCAGCGTGCACTAAAAGATCGAAATAATTAAGAAAAAGAAGACACCATCTGTGAACTACAAGAAGTAGAAGCGGATGGTGTTTTTGTGTATTGTATTCTCTGCTATAGCCACTTCGTAAAGCAATTCTGTTATATTCAATAATCAAAAGTACATCTTATTCATACAAAAATAAATTTTATAGTAGAATATTAAAGTAAGAACGAATCCGCTATACTATGTCAGTTAAGAATAGAAATCCGTAAAAGGCAATGAAGGAGTGGTAGTGTGTCTAGACGAATAATGATAATTGGATCAGGTGGTGCTGGAAAATCAACACTAGCTAGAGAATTAGGTCAAAAATATGGTTTGAAAGTCTATCACTTAGACGCGCTACTTTGGAAACCGAATTGGAATCAAGTTCCAAGAGACCAACAGATAACAATCCAAAAAGAGATCATAGAAGAACAAGAATGGATTATTGATGGGAATTATGGTGGGACAATGGACATGCGCATCGAAGCGGCAGATACCATTATTTTTTTAGATATTCCAAGAATAATTTGCATTTATCGTGTATTAAAAAGAACCATTCAGTATCGCAACAAAACACGTCCTGATATGATAGAAGGTAATCAAGAAAAAATAGATATGTCATTCTATCGCTGGATTTGGCATTACCCTAAAGATAAAAGACCAATGATTATTAAGCGATTAAAAGAATTGGAACATGAAAAACAGATTATTCATCTGAAATCATTGCGAGAAATTAGACAGTTTGTAAATGAATAGAAGAATGCACATGAAAATATCCGATAGGTTGTGGTATGAATGGAACACGTAATGGGACTTTTTGATAGTCCATTTCAATCGATAAAGGGTGGTAGAAAAACAGTTGAAGTTCGGCTAAATGATAAAAAGAGAAGAAAAATTAACATTGGAGATCGAATCAAGTTTGTAAAAGTACCAGAACAAAGCGAGACTTTATCTGTAAAAGTTCTGGAATTAAGAGTATTCCCAACTTTCAAAGAGATGTATGAGAGTATCCCAGCAGACAAATTTGATACGGTTGGTGATACGATGGAAAAAATGTTGAGTGAGACATATGAAGTGTACACACCAGAACAAGAAAAACGCTGGGGTACACTTGCGATAACTATTGAGTTGTTAGGCGATTAGTATTAATTTTAGGAGGCAATATTAAAAAATTTATGTCATACCTAGCGCCAAAATAAATAATAAAACTAGGAGAAGAGAAAAAAAGAATATTCCAAAATCAAATATTTTTTTGTAAAATAATTTCCACAGTAAAAAGGTAAAACTAATAAAGATAATGGTTAACAGTATAAGCTCAAAAATAAACCATCCAACATAGTTGTTTGGGAATACTAAGTCAAATAAATTAGTTAAAAATAGCATCCAAAATACGAACTGTAAGGAATAAATACTTTTCTCCTGTTTAAAAAAAGCTAGATTATCTGATTGAATAATATGCTTTAGGTAAAAAACATTTACAATAGAACTCACTGTTATTAAAGCAACTAGCCGGATTATTACATTGTTGTAGTATATTTCAAGGTTCATTTTGAAGGCCCCCCTAACTTTGTTATCCGTATTGTATATCAAAGTTATTAAAATAAAATTAAGATTTTTAAAAATTTACAATGACATTTCAAAACAAGGAGTACATTATGGAAATTAGAATATTAGGAGAAAATGAATCTCCACCAATGAATTTATTATTAATGGCTGATCCTTCAGAAGAGGTTGTCAAAGATTATTTAGATAGAGGCTGTACCTATGTTATGGAAGATAACAATCAAGTGATAGGTGCTTATGTTTTACTACCAACAAGACCTAAAACGATGGAATTAGTTAATATAGCCATAGCAGAAGAATTTCAAGGTAAAGGAATCGGTAAAAAGTTAGTAAATGATGCCATTAGACAGGCTAAAGATAAAGGATATATCACACTAGAAGTTGGAACTGGAAACTCAAGTATTTCCCAACTTGCTTTTTATCAAAAATGCGGCTTTAGAATAACAGGGGTTGATAAGGATTTCTTTACTAAACACTATAACGAGAAAATTATAGAAAATGGTATCCATTGTATTGATATGATTCGTTTAACGCTCGAATTATAAAGAAATAACTTAATCGATTAAAATTATAAGGAGTTTTCAAAAATGTTAGGACTACCTAGAGGAGAAGTCTTTTTAGTACCATGGAGTAGTGAATGGGAAAAAGAATTCTCAGATGAAAAAGATAAAATTAATGACAAAATTGGACTCAATATAATCGATGTCCATCATATTGGCAGCACTGCCGTTAAGCATTTAAGTTCAAAACCGATTATAGATATTGCAATTGAACTGAAAGATTTTAGTGATGGTGAAAAGTGTATCTCGGATTTAGAATCAATAGGATATACCTCTCATGGTACCAATATTCTACCTGGACGTTATTATTTTACTAAAGGAGAACCAAGAACACATCAAATTCACATGTATCAATCTCAAAATCAAGATTTAATAGATCAATTGAATTTTAGAGATTACTTGAGAAATAACCGTAAAACGAAAAATGAATATGAAAAGTTAAAATTAGAGTTGTCAAAAACAAATAAACAGAATAAACATAAATATGCAGAAGAAAAGACCAGTTTTATTAGATCAATATTGGAAGAAGTAAAATGACTACGTACGACTAATTTCGAATTTGTTTGATGAAATGGAGTACAGTGTTGTTAATGAATATAATAGATGATGGTATTTATCTGCGCTCTTTTGTAGAAGAAGATTAAGAGTGACTCTATACGAAGTATGTTGACAATGTTTTATACAGACTTGCTAGAAGTGATCGGGTGCATAATAATAAGTGGGTATTAGTTTATAGTTAGATTGATTTTAAACAAATTACTTAGGTTAGAAAAGTAAAAAGTCTATACTGGCGATTGCATAGCGCTAGTATAGACTTTTCATTTTATATTATGGAGTTGAGGGGAGTCGAACCCCTGTCCAAACATATCGACACTTTAATATCTACGTTCATAGTTACATTACTTAGGGTTTTCGCTTCACATTAGCCATATAACGGGCATCATGCTTTGCTAGTCTGATTAGTCTCTTCATCATTCTCCAGACGGAAGAAATCAGCGTATCCCACTTCTAATTTGAGACCCTAGCTAGTCACATGGGCGATGCTAGTTCGGATCGCTTTTAGGCAGCTATTAAGCTGCTAAAGCAAAATTATTTTCTTGTTTGTCAGTTAAATTTAACTGTAACGTTGATATGCAGCCGTAACCTGCAAAACGCAATTAAAGCTCAAACTATGTCTGTCGAATCCAGAACAACCCCAAATTCGTATAGTGCCTCTCTCAAGGCTCAATAATCATAACATGTGTTCGCCTTAAAGTCAAGGTTTGAGCTTGGGACTAAAGGTTTTAGGGTTAAATTTCACCCCAAAATATGAGTGTAAGAGAAAGACTAATAGGACTCAGTAGGCCAGCTTCTAAAACCGGACACTCGTTGATATTGAAAGAAGTGTGTAAAAAAGTCAATTGTTTCTTCATAACTCACATCATTTTTTACATAAATCGTTCCGGTTGTTGTTAAAGCTTCGAAGCGATAAATACCATCCTCGCTAATTGCTTGGACGGATTCAATTTCAAGACCAGAATGGTTATAGGTTAATGTCGCAAAAATCGTTTGATGGGGAGTCGCATTTTTAACGGCTGTTTCAATCTGTTCAACCGTAGGATCCACTATTTCATTTTCACTTGTAGCTAATGACCAATACTTATCTTCCGCTACCACTTCTTGTTTACTAGGTTTTCTTTTCAAAAAATCAAATAATCCCATAAGACACCTCTCTACAAATTAGTATGCCTAGTTTAACATAGCTAAGTTTGTAGAGAGGCATGAAATGCTATGGGAAAAATTGATTAATTGAATAATTCCTCCATACCGAATTCATGGTGTAGATTATACAAGCCAAAACTATTTAAGAACTCATAGTCATTGCTTGCTTGTCCGTGAACCCATGAAAGGTATTCGTCTGATACTTGGTCTTTAGGTTTGTATGGTAAATACAACTCAAACTTTTGACTTCCTGACTGAAATCCATGTGGTTCATCCACATAGGTGATAGTCATTTCACCATCAACTTCCTCTGTACCCGTATCGGATACGACTTGAAGATCACTTAAGTTTAGAATATAGGTAAACTCATCGATTTCTTCTTCAATAACGAATTCTCCAGTGAACTCACTGACCATTATATCGGGCCCATTCGCATCTGAAAATTTACCTGTAAAGGAACCATTATTGTCAAATGTAAAAGCTGTTCGCCAAGCTCCAACACCAGAAGAAAAAATAAATGATTTCTCTTCTAATTCATCATATAGCCATTGGAATTCTGAATCTTGTTCAACAGCGGCTACTTCTTCAATGTTTTCTTCATCTTCAACATCAGCTACATCATCAGATTCTTCAGCCTCATTTGCTGAATTGTCCGTTTGAGTTTCACTGACATCAGTTGGTATTTCTTCAATATCTGTATTATCTTGACCCATCCCGCAAGCTGTCAATGTCACTAGAAAACTGAATAGGAATATATTTTTAATTAAACGTACGATATAACTCACTCCTTAATGAAATGTTTTTTCAATATAATTAGTGTATCGTATTTTATGAATAGCGTACAGTTTTTATTTTACAACAAATGGAGTAATTCAATCTTCCATTGATTATTTTCTTTTCGCAGACCGAATATTTCAACAACTTGGTTCGTACCGTAATGCGTGTCGATCTCAACAGCTAAGGATTCCTCTGTTCGATTCTCATCTCTGATTTGAATGGAGTTGTAATGCTTGAAAGTTAGTAGGCTATCGGGGGTACTTAAATAATAGTCACTGGTGTAAAATTGGTTCGTAAAATCATCAAAGGCAGGTAACTGTCCATCGTCATAAGTGATAGCATAAACGGCTTCTATATCACTCATAAAAAGAGAGTGTAGATATAATAATACTACTTTTTCAGGTGAAAAATCAGCAAGATAAGTGCTGTCATATTCTTCCATGAACAGATTATAGTTCTTTAATTCTTCATCTGTAAACGCATCTAAATATGTAAAGTTCTCTAATTTCTCAATTTTACTGTTTTGTTCAGCAATAACTTTTTCTAACTGTGCGATTTCTTCATTTAAAGCTTCTATTTCACCGTCATTATTCGAACACCCAACAAGTAAGAGACTAGATAAAATGACATAACCACTAAATTTCTTCAGCAACTCAAACACTCCTATCGATTGATATGATACTTGAATTATATAAGAATTCGCTTACAAGAGCAATGTGAGATGAATTGTCAGGAATTTAAATTTAACGTCAAGGTATGTTACAAATTATTGAAGATCATACAAAGTGTGAGGTAATAATAGAGAGAAATTTAATCGAAATAAGATAATCAAAGTACCTAATTTTCGTTATTTGAAGCACAATGTTTCTGCAAAGGACTATCAAAGTGATACTTTGTATTTACGAGGAGGAGATGACAATGGCTACAAAAAACATTAATATCCGTGTTGATGAAGATTTAAAAAAGAATCAGAAGAATTATTTGAAGACTTAGGTTTAAGTTTATCCGCAGCTGTTAAAATATTTCTTAAACAAAGTGTTAGAGAAAGTGCGATTCCTTTTGAAATAACTTTGAATAAAGATTCTGAACAAGCATTTCGAGAAGTAGAAAATAATGAACTTGAAACAGTTCATTCTGTTAAAGAATTATGGGGTAAATTAAATGAAGATTAAATTTACCCCTACTTTCAAACGAGACTTCAAACGTTACAAGAAGAAGCAATTTGATATGGAAAATTACAAGAAATTATCCAATTAATAGTGGATGGAAAAGAAGAGATACTGCGGTTAAAATATGATGATCATGTTTTAAAAGGAAAATAGCGAGGATATCGTGAGTTGCGCATTGAAGGTGATTGGCTCTATTTTATTAATATTAACTATTTAAAACGCAAAATGTAAGCGGTTTAAAAAAACTGTCTTATAAACAAGCTTTCTCTCCAAAGAAATTCATAGTTATTCTAAAAGAATGTTTAACGTCGTTTTAGAATAAGCCATCACATGGTCCCACCCTTTAATTTTCCCCAAAAATAGTGTATAATGTAATCACAAATAAATAGCAAATCTTATTGAGAGTGAGTGGAGGGAATTAGCCCTGTGAAACTCCAGCAACCGGTCAATGGACACGGTGCTAAATCTAACGGCTCTGCCGAAAAATAAGTCAATTCCTGTAGCATGACTTATTTTAAAGTGATGCTTTTTTATTTGAAAAAAATAAGAAAAGGAGTTGTATATCAATGGAAGAAGAACTATTAGCTTTAAAAGATATCGTCTTAGCGCGAAGAGAAAAATGGGAAAATGCAAAAAATCCAGTTCATGTGACATCTATCTTTGTCTGCAATCGCCGGATCCAAAAGCTCAATGAAGCCTTGGAAATGATTGTTGAGCTTGAATCGATTGCTGAATACTCAAAGATTCAGATAGGGTAGAGCTTAATCTTGAGAAAATTAGTAGTAGCATTCTACTTACTCTAATGGTCGTTAAACTTTATATTTAGGAACTAAAAAGAGGTCACACCGTAATCAATTGGTGAGACCTCTAATTTAATTTGTAATCATTTATTACTACTTAAAACAGATTACTCTCTATTAAAGTGTATCCATCTCATTTCACCTATTTATTTTTAACTTGAATCTTAAAATTGTAAATCTGGATTATTTTCCAAGACTTCATTTAAATGAGTTCGAATTGTAGATACAGAGTGTTTCATTTTAGCTTTTTCTGAATCATTTAACGGAATTTCAACAATATGT
>CAZTXI010000079.1:0-6802 GCA_964617265.1 uncultured Carnobacteriaceae bacterium
CGAATTCCACGCTCAACTTCTCCCATGTCTACCCACAGTCCGTATACGATTGAGAATAGTTCGTGCTCGTTTTCGATGTAATTGAGCATTGTTTTTCTTCGGGTATGGGTTTCAAAGTCAGAATAGCGCACTTTTAAGACGACTGTTTTTCCATGCATTTCCTTGGCTTGAAGAGCCGCAAAGACCTCTTCTGAAATGAAACGCAAGAACGTGGTAACTTCTTCGTCACGAATAATGTCTTCTTGAAAGGTTCGTTCTTTTCCAAGTGATTTTCGTTCACGCTCAACTTCAACGGGGTTATTGTCTATCCCTCTAACTCGTCGAAACAAAGAGTGCCCTAATTTACCAAAGCGCTCCGATAATTCTAATTCAGTTTTATTATATAAATCTTGCCCGGTATAAATGTCCATTTCATGCATTTTCTCAAGCGTTTTTGTGCCAACACCTGAATAGTCTTTGATATCCATCTTCATTAAAAAATCATGCGATCGATTCGGCGGCACTACAGTTAATCCCGCTGGTTTCTTATAGTCTGACGCGAGCTTCGCAATAAATTTATTGTAGGATACGCCAGCAGAACTTGTTAGTTTTAGTTCGTTATAAATATCGCGCTGAATAGAGTGCGCAATCAAAGTTGCTGATTGGATATTTTGTTTATTTTTAGTGACATCTAAATAAGCCTCGTCGAGTGACAGGGGTTGTATAATATCCGTATAGCGTCTGAAAATATCATGGATTTGCGCGGATACTTTTCGATATAGATCAAAATTTGCGGGTACAAATATACCTTCTGGGCACAATTCGAGTGCTTGTTTGGCGCTCATCGCGGAGTGCACACCAAACTTTCGCGCTTCATAACTTGCAGTTGCGACCACTCCTCGGCCGCCACTTTCTTTGGGGTGACGCGCAATGATAACAGGCTTCCCTTTTAATAATGGGTTCTCTCGTATTTCAACCGATGCATAAAAAGCATCCATATCGACATGAATAATTTTCCGCGACGTATCGCGCTCAGGCTCCTTGAAGCGTAATATCCCGTATTCCATTTCGTCACTCCCTTCCGATTATGTTCCATTTATTATACTACAAATCTCACCATTGCGAACACCCGTTTCTGTATTTCTGTGTGAAATAGTTTCCACTAACGGTATGCGTTTCACGTTCTGGGTTTGTGTAGGTGAACATTTCGCATGAGCGAAATGGACCGCTCTTGATTTTTGGGACAGTACCCAATTTATAGAGGTAGAAATGGTTCCACCTACCACGTATTCAGTTTTCGTGGGTGGTGGAGCTCGCCACTTACCACGTATTTCAGTTTCGTGGGAGGTGGCGACGGATATTCTGCTGAATCGCCTCATCGGATAATTTTCGGGGCAAAAATTTATAAAGGAAGCTTATAATGAACATTTCGAGCAGCGAAATGGTTAAGAGCATTCAATCAAATCGAGGTTGGTGCATATAACATATCCATTTCTAAAATCAGTGTGTGGTTAACACATACGTAAGCATAAATATAACCTCTATGCACAAAACTGGAAGCATGCATGCTAAATCTAAAAAGCAAAAAGCAACCTAATCGCAGCGGGCTGCGGGTAGGTTGCTCATTTCACCATAAGGTTTTGTTTAGAATAAATCATTTAAATCCATTTCATCGAGTGATGAAACATTGTAGACTTGCGCTTTTAATGAAGCGTAAGTAAAGTAGTCATTGGGTTCGATTGCCATGATTTCCCGTACTTCTTCAAAATAGCGTGAAGGACGTTTGTGTTTCCATAGAAAGTTCAGACAGAATTCCCATAGGTCTTCAGTCGTAACTTCTTTGTAACCGCGCTCGGCAAAAGAATCTTTAATGATATTTAACCACACTTCATATTGCGATCCGTCTTGTTTGTCTTCTGCCATGGTTTGCCTCCAAACTTTTGACTGTTTTCGAAGCGATTATGCTTCTAGATTTTCGTCAACTGGATCGGGTTCGTTTGTGCCTAAGTCTTCTGCGTCAGCAACCACTGCATCTGTTCCTTTTGAAACGATACGTGCAACAGCGCGACGATCAAATGTTAAGTAAATACCTTCACAGTCTAAAACAACTGTTTTTGTTGTATCATTTACTTCGTCAACAACTCCGTGTAAACCACCGATTGTTACGATACTGTCTCCTTCTGCAAGGCTGTCTAACATGTTTTTAACTTGTTCTTGTTGTTTCTTTTGTGGACGAATTAGTAAGAAATACATAATTCCGAACATTGCGATAAATGGTAAAAATGCACCGATTAATTCCAAGTGTATCTTCCTTCCAAAGTAATTTTAAATACTCTCTTTTATTTTGTTTACTGCTTTATAAGATTACCAAATTTTAAGACAAAATGCCACTTTTCTCGCGTATTTCACACGGATTCACTGAATCTTCAACTTTAGAATGTGCGCGCATCCGGTTTGTTGTAACCGTACTCTTCGTAAAATGCTTCCTTAAATTCGAGTAAATTATCATTACGAATCGCTTCGCGAACTTGTTCCATTAAACGAATTAAGAAACGTAAGTTGTGTGTAGACGCTAAACGGTGACCTAAAATTTCATTTGTTTTAAATAAATGACGAATATAAGCTCTTGAATAATTTTTACAAGCGTAACAGTCACAGTTTTCATCAATTGGATTCCAGTCGCGCGCGTAAATCGCATTCTTAATGACCATACGCCCCTTACTTGTCATAACTGTACCATTTCTGGCAATTCGAGTTGGTAACACACAGTCAAAAATGTCGACTCCGCGAATCACACTTTCGATTAAAGCTTTTGGTGTTCCAACGCCCATTAAGTAACGCGTTTTGTCTTCCGGTAATTCTGGTGTTGTGTAATCAAGTACTTCAAACATTTCTTCGTGGGTTTCTCCTACAGAAAGTCCCCCAATTGAGTAGCCTGAGAAATCCATTGAGCGTAAGTCACGCGCATGTTGGATACGAATATCTTTGTAGCCTCCACCTTGGACAATTCCAAATAAACCTTGTTTGTCCCATTTTTGGTGCGCTTCTAGACCACGTTCCGCCCAGCGAGTAGTACGCTCCACTGATTTTTTCATATAATCGTATGACTCATGAAATGGCGGACACTCATCAAAACTCATCATAATGTCAGCGCCTAATTCATTTTGAACTTGGATTGACTTTTCAGGCGATAAGAATAAATTACGGCCATCTAAGTGACTCTTAAAATGGACTCCTTCTTCTTTAATTTCACGAATGTCAGATAATGAAAAGACTTGGAAACCACCAGAGTCCGTTAAAATTCCTTGATCCCAGTTCATAAACGGATGCAAGCCACCCGCTTCATCGATTAAATCTGACCCCGGACGTAACCACAAATGATAGGTGTTACTTAAAATAATGCCCGCACCAATCGATTTCAACTCTTCCGGCGACATCGCCTTTACCGTAGCCTGCGTTCCCACCGGCATAAACATCGGTGTTTCGTATGTACCGTGCGGCGTTTCTAGTGTTCCCAAACGCGCACCAGTGTGTTTTTCTTTCTTTTGTAACGTATATTTAATTGGATGTTCCACAATGATTCTTCCTATTCTTTGATTAGTTTATCTATTTCACAAACATCGCATCGCCAAAACTAAAGAAGCGATAACGTTCTAAAACCGCATGATTATAAGCATTCATCACAAAATCACGACCCGCAAAAGCACTGACCAACATGATTAGCGTTGATTTCGGGAGATGAAAATTCGTTAAAAAAGCATCGACAAATTTAAAGGTATAACCCGGCTTAATAAAAATATCCGTCCAGCCACTGTCTGCCTCTAAGTGTCCATCAAACTTCTGAGCGATCGTCTCCAGCGTACGAATACTCGTCGTCCCCACTGCAATCACGCGCCCACCTTGGGCTTTCGTTTCATTCAACAGATCCGCCGTTTCTTGAGAAAGCTGATAATATTCACTATGCATCGTATGATTTTCCAAACTCTCCACATTCACCGGCCGAAAAGTCCCCAGCCCCACATGCAGCGTCAGGAAAGCTAATTTAACGCCTTTTGCCTCAATCTTTTCTAAGACCTCTTTTGTGAAATGAAGACCGGCAGTTGGTGCAGCCGCTGAACCATTTTCTTTCGCATAAACCGTTTGATAACGATCAGCTTCGTCCAACTTTTCAGTGATATAAGGCGGCAAGGGCATTTCACCCAAGGACTCTAGAATTTCTAAAAAGATTCCGTCGTAAGTGAACTCTAAAATGCGCCCACCATCTTCTAGCTCTTCAATAACCGCTGCTTTTAGACGTCCATCGCCAAATGAAATCGTCGTACCGATTTTGGCTTTTTTAGCGGGTTTCATCAATGTTTCCCATTGATCGCCCTGTGTATTGGTTAGTAAAAGTACTTCTAAATGAGCACCCGTTTCAATCTTTGTACCATAAAGTCGAGCGGGCAATACACGTGTATTGTTCATAACAAGCGCATCATTTGGTTCTAACTCATCTAAAATATCGACAAACGTCTTATCTTGAATCGATTCATTTGTATGATCCAGCACCATTAATTTAGATGAACTACGGTCTTTTAATGGCACTTGTGCAATTAATTCTTCTGGTAAATGGAAGTCAAAATCTTCCGTTTTATAATTACTCAAATTCGGTCATCACTTTCTTTATCTAGTTTCGTTTTCAGCATTCATTTCACCATTCGTAAATGGCAACCCTAAATGAGTATAAGCGCGTTGAGTCGCAATACGCCCTCTTGGTGTACGCTGAATAAATCCTTCTTGTAAAAGATACGGCTCAACCATATCTTCAATCGTTCCAGCGTCTTCACCGATATTCGCAGCGATTGTATTCAACCCCACCGGACCACCATGATACAGATTAATAATCACTTCCAACATCCGCTGGTCAACCGTATCCAGTCCTTCTTTGTCGACACTTAACATATCCAATGCATCTGACGCAACTTGTTCGGTTATGACACCATTCGCCTCAACTTCAGCATAATCTCTCACACGTTTTAACAAACGGTTAGCGACACGAGGCGTACCACGGGAACGACGCGCAATTTCAATGGTTCCTTCTTCCTCAATTTCAGCCCCTAAGACATCACCCGTTCGATTAACAATTTGACTTAAACTACGCACCGTATAATATTCCATATGGGCAACAATCCCAAAGCGGTCGCGTAAAGGCGCTGATAATAAACCGGCTCTTGTTGTCGCACCGATTAATGTGAATGGTGGCAGCGAGAAATGAACCGGTCGCGCCGTATCGCCTTCTCCGATAATAATATCGATAAAGTAATCCTCCATCGCAGAATAAAGCATTTCTTCAACGGGACGCGGTAGGCGATGGATTTCATCAATAAATAAAATTCCACCTGGCTCTAAATCATTTAGTAACGCGACAATATCGCCTGCTTTTTCAATAGCCGGTCCACTAGTTGTGCGGATACTGGTTCCCATTTCATTCGCAATCACCATCGCCATCGTCGTCTTACCTAATCCTGGTGGTCCATAAAGCAAGACGTGATCCAGCGCTTCGTTTCGGTTTTGTGCAGCTTGGATGTAAATCGAAATTTCTTTTTTTATTTTATCTTGCCCAATATATTGGCTGAGTCGCTGGGGTCGGAGCGAAATCTCTTCATACTCCTCTTCTTCCCCAATGATTTCACTTGAAATCATTCTCTCTTCATCCATATTCGAATCCTCCTAGGGTCATCACTTTTACTGAATTAAATGTTTCAATGCTTCACGGATATAATCATCCGCTGATGTGTGCTCAATTTTCTCCAGAATCGGTGTAACTTTTTTAATATCACGCTGCGTATAACCTAATACTGCCAACGCTTCTAACGCTTCTTCTAATTGCGTATTGCGTGTCTCTTTTGGCGTATGCGCGCCACCGAATGCTTCGATAACCTCTGGTGAAAGTTCCGATAACTTGCCTTGTAAATCCAAGACAATTTGTGCAGCTGTTTTCTTCCCGACACCTGGGAATTTTTGTAAGTACGTCACGTCGTTATTTTCAATCGCATTCACTAAACCAACATGATCCTCCGCCGCTAAAATCGCAAGCGCACTCTTCGGTCCGATTCCAGATACACCAATTAATTTTAAGAAGAGTTCCTTTTCTTCTTTATTGATAAATCCATATAATCGGATATCATCTTGCGTTACACTCTGATAAATAAAAATTGTTGCTTCTTGTTTTTTTAACGTCGATAATCGAAACGGATTCGCGATGAATATATGATAACCAATCCCTTGATTATCTAGCACCAAGTAGCTTGGCGTCACCTCTTGAACCGTCCCACGAATATATTCATACATGTATTTAAAAACCCCTCATCCTTCTTGAAATATCTTCCCCATTATACCACACTATTCGACCAGCCTAAACGAGTAGAACAAACGTTTTTTATTAAGGGCTTTAAGTTCAGGGTGAAATCAGTTCAAGCCCGTCTTTCTTATCTGTTTGTGCCACGATTATTGAACTGGACAATAATTGAGTTTTTTGTCCTGTTTGAGATGGTAACTGGACAAAGATTGTAGTTTTTGTCCAGTTGACGATAATTATTTTAGTAGTAGGCTTTACGACCAATTACTTCAAAAAATGTGCCCATTCTTTTGAGTTACCGGCAGATTTTTGCGACCAATTACCTTATAAATGTGCTGACTAGGTAATTGCTTAAAAAAATGTGCCCTTTAATTAGAGTTAACGGCAGATTTTTTCGAGTAATTACCTTTAAACGCTTTAGCTAGCTGGGTTTTCATTTCACAAAAAGAAAAAGACCCTAGGTTTTTGGCTAGAGTCTTGATGGCT
>CAZTXI010000080.1:0-6792 GCA_964617265.1 uncultured Carnobacteriaceae bacterium
ATTGGCACACCTTTATATGTTCCAGTATAACCAAATGCGTTACGAACAGTATTATATTGTTTTACATCCTCTAAGAATGTTTCAGCAATATATTTTGCTCGTAATGGATCTCCTGGTAATAATACGATTTTTGCAATTTCCCCTTTTTTTGCTCCAATATGTGTACTCATTTTATTTCCCCTTTTTTTATATTTTTTTATTATTTTTCACTATGTTTTTCAAGATATCTTTGCCACGCTTCATCAAAGATCATCATGGATGGTAAGTAATCTGCATTCATTTCTAAATGACGGCTAACTTCATCATAATCTTCCGACTGTTTTGGAAAAATCCGATCCTTAAATGCTGAATTTGCAAATTGGGTAATATCATCTTGTTTATGTGGATCTCTTTCAGTCATTAAATAATGATAAAAACTCGTTTCCATAGATTATTCCCCTTATTTGTTGTTTGTGACCCATTCAGCTCGTTCTTCTTTCTCTTGTTGGTATCGAGCTTTATTTTTCTTATAAAAATCTTGGTGTTCATCTTCAGCTCGATAAAAAGTAGGAGCTTCTTCAATAGTCACAACAATTGGGTCTTTATACTTACCACTAGTTTGTAGTGCTTTTTTCGATTCTTCAGCAACTTCTTTTTGTTCTTGATTATAATAATAAATGACTGGTCGGTAACTATCACCACGATCCATAAACTGTCCGCTAGCATCAGTTGGATCGGTTACTTGCCAATACGTTGCAACGAGGTCTTCAAATTTTACGATTTCAGGGTCGTAAGAAATTCGAACAACTTCAGTGTGTCCGGTTGTTTGAGTTTTAACTTGTTCGTATGTCGGATTTTCAACATGTCCTCCTGCATAACCAGAAACAACGGATTCAATACCTGGTTGAGTATCAAATGGTTCAACCATACACCAAAAGCAGCCTCCAGCAAATAGTGCTGTTTCCATTTCATCTATCCTTTCTATCTATTATTACATGATTAATCTAATTGGTTGGTTAACATTTCGCGATCCATCCCTAGATTAAATTCAATGATATCTTCTTCTAAATTAATTTGTGTTACAGCTAAGTCAAAAGAGTAATCTTCCATTAATTCAATTAAATAAATTTCAATAATTTGACGATTGCTATCAACAGCGATAAATCCTGGCAGTTCTAATTGTCTAGCTAACAAACTCATTACACCACTAACTGGTAATGAGAAATTGGCTAATTCGACAGCTTCACCTCTTAATTGAATATTGCCATTTTCAAGTGCGTAAGGTGAAAAATATAATGTAAATGGTACATCAAAACTGAATATCTCTAACTGACCATGAATTTCCAGATTGTTTGAGAGTACAATATCATAAGCAGAAAAATCTTCCCCCATACTAGCATCTAAATAGTCATTTATAATGATTTCAGCATCCGCTTTAGTTAAAGAAGTCGTTAAAGAAACCTGATTATTTGTTGAAATAACCTGTTCTTGAACTGGTTGATTTGTCGAAATAGGTTGCAATAAAGTGCCTAGATAAACAAAGAATCCGAAGATAACTACAACCAATGCTATAAAGGCCCATTTCCAGCCATTTATTTTATTTCGATCATTTTTTCTACGAGTTTGGTTAGTTTCCATAAAGAAAACCCTCCTCAGTTTTAGTCTTCTTCAAAAGGATCGACTAATTTTTTTCTTTCATAAATAAAGAATTCATGAGGGTATAAGTTTTCAGCATCTACGATACCTTCCATCGTTTCGATAACTTGGAAATACTTGTAACTAAGTTTCGGCATAAAAGTATCGCCTTCAAATTCTTCGTAAACGACTGTTCGATAAAGAACATTAACTTCATCAATAAACATATCAAATAGAGATGTTCCACCTATAATATGAAGTGGTTTATCAATATCTTTAACATAGTTTAAAATTTCTTCTTTAGAATGACAAACTATTGCACCATCCGCTACATAATCTTCATTACTTGTTAAAATAATATTGATTCGATTTTTTAAAGGTGGATTAGGGATACTTTCATATGTTTTACGTCCCATAATCACTACACCACCAGTGGTAACATTTACGAAATGTTTCATCTCATTTGGTAAATGCCATGGTAGCTGACCTTTATTCCCAATTAATCCATTTTTATCCTCTGCCCATACAAACGTAAAATACGGTTTCGTTATCCTATTGGACAAACAATTTTCAAGACTTTTCTCTTCCATTTGATTAACCCCTTTTTTATCTTTAAACCGCTATTGGAGCTTTTATACCTTTATGCGGTTTATAATTTTCGATTTCAATGTCATTTACATCAAAGTCAAAAACACTTTCTTTTTCAGTATTTAATTTTAATGTTGGTAATGATTTAGTATCACGATTTAGCTGCTTATTAATTTGTTCGAAATGATTCAAGTAAAGATGGGCATCACCTAGTGTGTGAACAAACTCTCCGACTTCTAAACCTGTTTCATGTGCAATCAAGTGAGTTAATAAAGCGTAACTTGCAATATTAAATGGGACCCCTAAAAATACATCGGCACTTCTTTGATAAAGTTGACAGCTCAACTTGCCATCTGCTACATAAAATTGAAATAATGTGTGACAAGGTGGTAAAGCCATATCTTCGATTTCATCTGGATTCCAAGCTGAAACTATATGTCTTCTGGAATCTGGATTATTCTTAATTGAATCGATTACATTTTTAATTTGATCAATGGTACCTCCATCACTTGATGGCCATGACCGCCACTGCGCACCATAAACATTCCCTAGACTACCATGTTTGCTGGCAAAAACCTCATCCGCTAAAATTTTTTCTCTAAACAGATTCATTTCAGCTTGATAGACTTCATTAAAAGATTCATCTTCTAGAGCACGAATTCCAAAATTCGTCATATCTGGACCATTATAATCGTCACTTTTTGCATAACGCTCAAATGCCCACTCATCCCAAATATGGTTATTATGTTCTAAAAGATAACGTATATTTGTGTCGCCTTTTAAAAACCATAGTAGTTCAGACTTAATTAGTCCAAAAGCTACTCGTTTTGTCGTTAATAAAGGAAATCCTTCTTGTAAATTAAAGCGCATTTGGTATCCAAAGATCGATTTGGTTCCGACACCTGTTCGATCAGATTTAATAAAGCCATCATCTAAAATTGTTTGAGCTAAATCTAAATATTGTTTCATGAATCTTACCTCCAATAGTTATTAATTAAACATATTGACTTAAGTATTCCCAACGTTCATATTTTTCATCTAGTTCTTCTTGTAATTTTGTTTTTTCACGGTATATGCCGTCTATTTTACCAAAATCACTACCTGCTTCAATAATTTGAGCATCGGCGTCTTCAATTTTGGATTCTAGAACCATGATTTCATCTTCAATTGTCGCCCATTCTTTTTCTTCCATATAAGATAGACGTGTCTTTTCCTTGGTTGTCTTTTCTTTTTCGACAGATTTTGGTTTAGCTGGTTCAGTTTTGTTTGAAGATTTTGATTTTACAGATTCCTGTGTAAAATACTCTTCTGCCGTCCCAAAGAATTCTCTGATTTGACCACTTCCTTGGAAAATCAATAGTTTATCAGTAACCTTATCTAAGAAGTAACGGTCATGCGATACGGTAATAACTGCACCCGGAAACTCATCGATATAAGCTTCTAGTACATTTAATGTATCAATATCCAAGTTGTTAGTCGGCTCATCTAATAATAATACGTTTGGTCGTTCCATTAATAGACGTACCAGATACAAGCGACGTCTCTCCCCACCCGATAACGAGCGAATCAAGGCACCATGCTGACTTCTAGGGAACATAAATTGTTCCAATAGTTGAGAAATATTCACTGACGTGCCATCTTTTCTTGAAACTTCATTCGCTACATCTTGTAAATAATTAATCACCCGTTTATCACCAGGTACATCGATATTATCCTGTTGGAAATAACCAATTCGTACGGTGTCCCCTACAAGAACCTCTCCTGAATCTAGATCTTTTTTACCGGTTAATAGATTTAAGAAGGTTGATTTCCCAGAACCATTGACACCCGTAATCCCAATTCGATCATGGGTTTGAACAATATAATCAAAGTCATTTAAAATCGTATTTTGGTTGATTTTATAGCTTGCATTTTCTAATTTAAAAACTTGCTTTCCTAAACGAGAGGAAGCCATATCAATCTCTAGGTTAAAGGTCTGTGAACTTTGACTAACTTGCGTTTTTAATTCTTGGAAACGCTCAATACGAGCTTTCTGTTTCGTTCCACGTGCTCGAACACCCTCTCGCATCCATGCGAGTTCTTGTTTGAATAATTGCTTAGCTTTATGTGAAGAGGCAGCTTGTTCTTCTTCTCTTCGAGCTTTTTCTTCTACATAAGCTTGATAATTTCCAGGATACACTTCTAATTTACCGTTATCCAATTCAACAATCTTATCAATAATTCGATCTAAGAAATAACGGTCGTGCGTAACGACAAGTAATGCACCTTTATAATTTTTAAGGTAGTTCTCTAACCAAGTGATCATTTCAAAATCTAAGTGGTTTGTTGGCTCATCTAAAATCAATAAATCCGGTGTTTGAATCAATACTTGTGCTAAAGCCACTCGTTTTTGTTGTCCACCTGACATGGTTCCAATTTTTTTATTCATATCATGAACGCCTAAAATCGTTAGAATTTTTTTCGCATTCGCATCTGCATTCCAAGCATCTTGCGTATCCATTGCTTGTTGCGCTTTCGTGAAACGCGTTTGAATTGTTTCATCTTCTGGATTTAAGCTTAACTCTACCATCGCTTGCTCATATGCACGAACAGTATTCATAATCGGGGAATTACCCGCAAAAGCCGTTTCTATAACCGTTGCTTTTGGATCTAAATCAGGTTCTTGATTTAAATAAGCAATTTGATAACCACTTTGTTTCGTGATCTGTCCCTTATCAGGATCCATTGCTCCAGCCATGACTTTTAAGAAAGTGGATTTCCCATTTCCGTTTCGTCCGATTAAACCTACTTTTTGTTCATTCATAATTGAAAAATCGATTTGATCAAATAAAACTTTTGTTCCAGTCATATGGGATAAATTTTCAATTTTTATTTCTTTCAAAATCGTACATCCCCTTTTATTTCAACTTCTAATTAATTTGTCATAATTACCTTGTATATTCTAACATATTCCATCATCTTTTACATTTTTTTATCCAATTTATGATATTTTGTTATATTTTGACAAGTAGGTATCGAATTTAAATGAGTAAAAATTGACTTAAGACTTGAATTTACGATATACTTTGTGTGTTAAATAGATATGGATTGATTTGGGGGATTACTATGACACATACAGGCATAGTTAAATGGTTTAGTAACGTCAAAGGATACGGATTTATTGAGTATGGTGATTCACAAGATATATTTGTGCACTTTACTGGTATCGAAATGGACGGTTATCGAACGCTGAAAGAAGGACAATCTGTACAATTCGAGGCTGTTGAAGGCGCACGTGGTTTACAAGCAACAAACGTTGTATTAATTGAAGAAGAAACTGAATAGTAAAAAAAGCGGCTAGATTTATTCTAGTCGCTTTTATTTCATATTGATTAGATTACGATACAGTCGATCTCTGGATAATATTGTACAATGTAGTTCAATAATTTCTGTTTATTTTTCATTCCTAAGTAGACAAATACTTCTGCTCCACTAAGGTTTACAATTGAAACTTGCCTTTTCTTTTGGTAAAAAGTCATTTGGGTTATTAAAGACATATCTACTTCATATGTTTTCGAAAGCTTATAATAACGAATTTTCAATTGATTATCATGAATAATTAATTGGCATGATTTTTTTAGTATAATAGCAAGAATAAATAAAATAGCGAAAATGACGGTAAACCAATTAAAAGCCAATAAATTTGTCGCAAATAAGAACGCTAAGCCAAATAAAATAACAATTATCGAAATACTGATGATTTCATAGGCGAGTTCGTGTTGAATATGTAATTTCAAAATAGGTTTTTCTTGTTTTTTCATAATTATCAAACTCTTTCAAGGTTATAGGTGATATAAATGATACGAATATATACTGATGCTGCTGTTAAAGGAAATCCAGGTCCAGTTGGAATTGGGATTGTAATCGTTCGAAATAACGAACAAACACAACTTTCTATTCCTTTAGATGATAAATTAGATAACCATCAGGCTGAGTTTCAAGCAGTTATTCAAGGTTTAAAATGGCTCATTCAAAAAAATTGGACAAACGAATTAACTTTTTGTTATACAGACAGTCAAATTGTAGCACAATCGATTGAAAAGGAATACGCAAAAGATATCTATTTTCAAAATTCTGTGACTGAAATCCTCTCATTAATGAGAAGTTTTTCTTACATAAGTATTGATTGGATTCCAGAAAGTGAAAATAAAGGTGCAGATAATTTAGCTAAACAAGCTTTAAATAAATACTTATAAATTATATTATATATAGTTTACTAGAAACATAAGAATAAGTTGTGAACAATTCGATAAAAAGCATTGAAAGGACGTTTTATATGGATATTGAAACAATTAATCAAAAAATGACGACATGGTTACTGGATTTAAGGAATTACATTCACTCTAATCGAGAATTTTCCATTGATGAAAAGGCAGACTTCAGAGATTTAGTTAGTGAAGTGGATATTGCTGTAGAAAAACAGTTAATAGAACACATCAACTCCCTACCCGGTCACCAAACGATTCTTGGAGAAGAGTCCAATGATCGTGTTGACGTAATGGCCGAACATCTATGGGTCATTGATCCAATCGATGGCACATCCAATTTTAT
>CAZTXI010000081.1:0-6763 GCA_964617265.1 uncultured Carnobacteriaceae bacterium
TACGGATGTCATCTGAAACATTTAAGTCATCTTTAATTTCAAATGCTGGTGTTTTTGCTTTGTTGATAACTTTTAGACTTGTTGCTTTGATTTCAATTTCACCAGTAGCCATGTTCGGGTTAATCGCACCACCTAAACGTTCAACCACTTCACCTTCTACTTCGATAACAAATTCAGCACGTAATGTTTCGGCAATTTCAATTAATGCTGCACCTTCGTCGGCATTGAATACAACTTGGACGATACCTGTTGTATCTCTTAAATCAATAAAAATCATCCCGCCTAAGTCACGACGTTTTTGTACCCAACCATTTAATTTAACTTGTTGGCCTAAGTTTTCTTTTGTTACTTGACCACAATAATTTGTTCTACTCATATTTTTATTCCCCACTCGCTAATTTTTTTAATGCTTCTTCATAGATTGCTTTGAACTGGTCTCCATAAATATCATCTAAACTGATTTTAGTTTGATTTCCAGTTTCTAATAGTTTCATATTAATTGTACGGTTTTCTAATTCCATACCACCTAATGTGAAGACTACTTTTGCCTTTAATTTATCGGCTGTTTTAAACTGGCTACCTGGTTTACGTCCAACAAACTCACGCTCAACAATTAAGCCGTGTCTTCTTAATTCTGTAACAATTTTTAGAGCTTCTGTATTCACTTCGTCTCCAATTGTCACTAAGAAAGCATCTAATTGAGTTAAGTTAGGGAAGTCATAGTTTGCTGCATCCAGCAACATCACTAATCGCTCTAAACCGATCGCAAAACCAAAACCTGGTGTTTCAGGACCGCCAACTTGCTCAACTAAGCTATCGTAACGGCCTCCTGCACAAATCGTTGTATTCGCTCCAAAATCAGGATCATTTGTAATTACTTCAAAAATCGTATCGTTATAGTAATCTAATCCACGAACCATGTTTGTATCGATTTCATAAGGAACCTCTAGATAATCTAACATTTCTTTAACGGTGTCAAAGTGAACTTTCGATTCTTCATCTAAATATTCCAATACAGATGGTGCATCTTTAACAATTTCTTTATCTTTTTTATCTTTACTATCTAAAACTCTTAGTGGATTTTTGTGTAATCTCTCTTTTGAATCTTCACTTAATTCATCAAAATGAGGTTCTAGATAAGCAATTAATGCTTCTCGGTAAGCAATACGTGATTCTGTATTTCCTAAAGAGTTGATCACAAGAGATAAATCTTTTATACCAAAGCTCTTAAAAATATCCATTGCTAACTGCATCGTTTCAACATCGATTGCAGGATTTTTCGTACCATATACTTCTACACCAATTTGGTGAAATTGGCGCATACGACCACTTTGTGGACGTTCAAAACGGAACATTGGTCCGTTGTAATAATATTTCACAGGTTTATGGTGTTCTGGTCCAAATATTTTATTTTCAACATATGCACGAACAACTCCTGCTGTTCCTTCTGGACGCAAGGCTAAGTGTCGATCACCTTTATCATGGAAGTCATACATTTCTTTTGAAACAATGTCACTTGTCTCACCAACGCCTCGGGCAAATAATTCGAATTGCTCAAATATTGGTAACCGTATTTCTTGGAAATAATATTTTTTAAGAGTTTCTTCTATCTTTGCTTCAACATATTGCCATTTATTTGTTTCTTCTGGTAAAAAATCAGCTGTTCCTCTAATTTTCTGATATTTCATATTTAACTTCCTTTCCTGTTCGTCTAAAAAAATCAATAAAAAAAGTCCCTATTCTTTCGAATAAGGACGTGTTATTTAATAATTAACGGCACGTGGTACCACCTTTGTTTGGAATAATGTTATTCCCTCATCGTTAACGCCTTTAACGTGACAGATTTACTGTCATACCTCAAGAATGTCTTTCATTTTAGATTCTATTGGCTTCTCTCAACTAATGAAACCTTCTCTGTAAATAGAGTATAAAATTACTTTTTCTTTCGCTGGTTTTTATATTCTAGATTTAGTAAGCTTTACTTTACTAAATTAACGATTAAAAGTCAAAAGAATTTGCGCCATTTCAAAAACAAACTAGGTAATTGTATTATCAAATTACTTTATGGTTGGTATAATGCTAAAGAATACAGGTTTATATTCCAAGTTAGGAGGCTCTCGAAATGTCTTCCGAAGAAATCTCAGAAAAATTAAAAAGTAAATTACCACATAAAAATATTTTTATTGCCCTAGTCTTAATGCTTATTTTGTTAACATTTAGCACAATAATTGCATTAGCCAACGAGAATATGGTTGTTGTAGAAGCTGATATACTAAATGTCCGTTATGGGCCTGGTTTATCACATGACGTCTTAACGCAAGTTGAAGAAGATGACCGTTTATTTTTATTAGGTGAAGAAAACAAATGGTATAAAGTCAGACTTAGTGATGATCAAGTCGGTTGGGTAGCCAGTTGGTTGGTTGATTCAAACGAACGATTAGCTGATAACCAACAATTTGCTAATGTAACTGGAGAAGCTGTTAACATCCGTCAATTTGCATCCGCTGATTCAACTATTATCGGTACCGTTTATAAAAATACTGAGCTACAAGTTCTTTATCAAGATGGTTCTTGGTATCAAGTGTTATATATGGGACAAGTTGCGTGGATTCATGGTGACTATGTAGATATTGTGGATGCCCCAGTCACTACAGCAGATTCAAGTAACCGTGAAATTCCAACTGATTCGACTGTTGTTGTTATTGGTAATGCTCCTTCAACTAATATACGTAATCAAGCTTCGATGGATGGTGAGGTTATCGCAACTTCTACTCCAGGTGAAAAGTTTGAATATATTGAAAGTGTCGGAAGTTGGTTCCACATAAAAGTGGATGAAAATCGTACAGGTTTTGTGGCTGATTCTGTTGCTACTCTTTCTACTGTCGAGGAACAATCGCCTACACCAGCTCCTACTGAAATTACTGGTTCGCAATATGCCCGTTCTGTATCAAATGTATCCGAGGCAACAATCGTTATCGATGCTGGCCATGGTGGTAAAGACTCAGGTGCCATTTCAAATAATGAAACTATTCAAGAAAAAGATATTGCATTAAGTACCGCTCTACTCTTACGCAACCGACTGCAAGATGCTGGTACAAATGTTATTTTAAGTCGATCAGATGATTCATTTATTTCTTTAGATCAACGTGTTCAAGCAGCGCATAATAGCCAAGCTGATTTATTTATTAGTTTACATTATGATGCAATTGAAGTCGCAAACTCAATGAGTGGTACAACAACTTATTACTACTCAGATGTTAATCTTGATTTAGCGAATACAGTCAATCGCTACTTGGCTCAAATGGGTCCATTAAATAATAATGGTGTCCGCCATGGTGATTACTATGTCTTGCGTACAAATAGACAACCTGCTATTTTACTTGAGTTAGGTTATATGAATAATAGTACAGATATTCAATATATCGACACACATTCTTATCAGTCATCTGTCGTTGAAGCTATTTATCAAGCATTACGTGAATACTTTGGACAGTAAATAATAAGTCTATAATTTTACAGAGCCATCCTAAACGGATCGGCTCTTTTTTTAATTATACTTTGGAATAAGAAGCATCCCTATCTCTATTGTAGTTAGATAATATTGGTGTTGATGAATTGATTTTGATTTATTGGCACCTTTTTATTGAGCTGCCTGAACAGCGTTGTAATGGGTCAATTCCTACGCCACTAAATGGGTATTCTGGCATGCAATAAGATAACACAGATTTATGGGTGGAATATGAGAAGTTCTGAATGATAACACAAATTTATAGGTGGATTTTTGTAATTTCCACCTAAACAGATCTTTTTATGGGTGGAAAATCAAAAGTTTTGAATGCAATTCTTATGTTATTAAATAGTAAACTAAAAAACGACCACCATTTCTGGAAGTCGTTTTATTAAATGAAAAAGGAATACTTTATTTAACTTATTTATTTTTTGAATCAACTAGAATAGTAACAGGGCCATCATTCACTAATGATACATCCATATCGGCACCGAAGACTCCTACTTCTACATTAAAACCTTCTTGTCGTAACTTACTATTGAGTTCTTCATACAGCTGATTGGCAAAATCTGGTTTAGCTGCTTTAACAAAACTCGGTCTATTTCCTTTTTTAGTATCGGCATGCAGTGTGAATTGTGAAATGGATAAAATTTCACCATCTACTTCTTTGAGTGATAAATTCATTTTTCCTGCTTCATCTTCAAAGATTCGCATGTTGGCAATCTTACGGGTTAAGTAATCAACATCTTCACTCGTATCGGCTTCCTCTACTCCTACTAGTAAAAGAAATCCTTTATTAATTGCTCCACTTTCTACACCGTTTGCTACTACTTTTGCTTTGGAGACTCGTTGTAGAACTACTCTCACTTTTTTGACACTTCCTTAATTTCTTATTTAATCACACGACGAATCGAGTACACATCTGGCACTTGGCTTATTTTATCAATAATACGTTCTAGTTCATTTGTATCATGGATACCTAAAGTCACTCGAATCGTGGCCATTTGATCGTTATCTACTCGCCCATTGACGTTATTTAGTCGATTAGAAAAACTATTTAGAACTTCTAAAATATCATTTAATAAACCTGAACGGTCAAAACCATAAATTTCAAGATCCGTATCATAGATTTTTCCTGTTTTAGTGTTTTCCCATTCTACTTCGATTAGTCGATTATGAACATCGTCTTGATTTTCAACGTTTGGACAGTCTTTACGGTGAACAGAAATACCTCGCCCACGTGTAATATAACCAACAATATCGTCACCAGGTACTGGATTACAACATTTACTCAAGCGTAACAATAAGTTCTCAGTATCTTCAACTACTACACCATCTTCATGATGAATTTTTAATTTTTCAGGCTCTTTTTCCGGCGTTTGTGGCGTTGTATTCGATAAGTTTTCAGCACTCTTATTGCGTTTTCTACGTGCTTCTTCAGTTAATCGATTTACAACAGTCATTGGTCTAATTTCATTAAACCCAATTGCCGCATAAAGAACTTCGTGATCTTTATAGTTAAACTCTTGTGCTTGCTCATCCAGTTTTTCTGGAGTCATAAATTCTTTTGGATTAAAGTCTTGATCTGTCAGAAGTTCTGCGATAATTTTTTTACCGTTCTCAACCGCATCTTCCATCTCTTGCGTTTTGAAATAACGACGGATTTTGTTTTTAGCTTTTGATGTATTAACAAATTTCAACCAGTCTCGACTCGGACCAGCTGATGCGGATGAGGTAATAATCTCAACTATATCACCTGTTTTGAGCTTATAGTTTAATGGAACAATTTTTCCATTTACTTTCGCTCCTGTCGAACGGTCACCAACTTCTGAGTGCACGTGATAAGCAAAATCAAGTGTGCTCGCTCCTTCAGGCAACTCCATTACATCACCATTTGGCGTAAATACATAAACATTATCCGTAAAAATATCTTGTTTAATCGAATCCATAAATTCAGACGCATCTGATGATTCGTTTTGCAACTCAATGATATCTCTAAACCATGATAGCTGTGCCCCTAAATCATCTTTTTGAATTTGAGTTGTAATTCCTTCTTTATAAGCCCAGTGCGCAGCTACCCCGTATTCAGCTACTTCGTGCATTTGATGCGTACGAATCTGAACTTCTAAAGGTGTTGCTTTAGGACCAAGTACTGTCGTATGCAAGGATTGGTACATATTCGCTTTAGGCATCGCAATATAGTCTTTAAAGCGACCAGGCATCGGTTTCCATTGTGTATGAATAGCCCCTAATACTGCATAACAGTCTTTGATTGAATCAACTAGTACTCGAATAGCTAGTAAATCATAAATTTCATCGAACTGCTTCTTTTGATTTTTCATTTTACGATAGATCGAGTAAATATGTTTTGGACGGCCTGTAATATCAGCCTTGATATCTAACTCTTCTATGGAATTGTTTATTGCATCAATCGAATTTTGAATATATTGTTCCCGATCCTCTCGACGTGAGTCCATCAGGTTTACAATACGATAAAATTGTTGTGGGTTCGCATAGCGTAAAGATAAGTCCTCTAATTCCCACTTGATTCGGCTCATCCCTAAACGGTCTGCTAATGGTGCATAAATCTCAAGAGTTTCATTCGCTATATCTCTTTGTTTTTCTGCACGGTGAAACTTTAACGTGCGCATATTATGAAGACGGTCTGCCAATTTAACTAAAATAACTCGAACATCTTGTGCCATCGCCAGTAACATTTTGCGGTGGTTTTCCGCTTGATGCTCTCTTTTTGATGTAAATTTAAATTTCCCTAATTTCGATACACCGTCAACAATATCCGCAACTTCTTTTGTAAATTCGCGTTCGATGTCTTCATATGTGTATTCAGTATCTTCTACTACATCATGTAAAAAACCAGCTGCTACAGTGACTGGGTCCATGTTTATTTCAGCTAAAATCCCAGCTACTTGTATCGGATGTACAATATACCCTTCTCCGGATTTTCGCATTTGTTTACTATGCGCAGATGCAGCAAATTGATAAGCTTTATTGACAAACTTAACATGCTCACTATTCATATAAGTTAAACACAATGCTATAACTTCTTGTGCTGTATAATTTGTTTTTTTCGCCATATAAGACACCTTCTCTATAATTAAAACGCTGTATGTATTTGACTTTATTGTTAAAAAACCAGCACGAAACTGTGCTGGTTGTTGTTCTCATTATATCTTGTATGCATAGTATTTTCAACTATTCGAGTAGATGGATTCACCCTTATACTTTTTAATAAGA
>CAZTXI010000082.1:0-6759 GCA_964617265.1 uncultured Carnobacteriaceae bacterium
GAAGATATTATTCCATTAGAAGAATTATATGAAATTTGTGAGTATGTACGTGAAATTACAAAAGATGATCCTTACATGATTGGTCGTATTATTGCACGCCCATATGTTGGAGAGCCAGGTAACTTCACAAGAACAAGTAATCGTCATGATTATGCATTAGACCCATTTGGTGAAACAATGCTAGATCATTTAAAAGCAGCTGATTTTGATGTCATCTCAATCGGTAAAATTGTAGATATTTTCAACGAAAAAGGGATCACAGAAGCCTTACGTACAGAGTCTAATATGGATGGTGTTGATAAGTTAATCCAGACACTGAAAAAAGACTTTAATGGTCTAAGCTTTACGAACCTAGTTGACTTTGATGCATTATATGGACATAGACGTGATGTTGAAGGTTACCGTGATGCATTAGAAGACTTTGATGCTCGTATTCCTGAAATGATTGAAAACTTACAAGAAGACGACTTACTAATTTTAACAGCTGACCACGGAAATGATCCAACAGCTCCAGGTACAGATCATACAAGAGAGTATGTACCACTATTAGTTTATAGCAAAAAATTAAAAAACACTGGTGAATTAAAACAAGGTTATTTTGCGGATATTTCAGCAACGATTTTAGATAACTTTGGTTTAGAACCAATGGAAAACGGACAAAGCTTTTTAGATCAATTAGTTTAATTTAGGGGGATTCAAACAATGACTGAACAGAAAGACGTTTTTACAAGAGCAAAAGAAGCAGCAAAATATATTCGAGAGCAAGGTGTAGCTGACTTAGAGGTTGGGTTAATACTTGGCTCTGGTTTAGGTGAATTAGCGGATGAAATTGAAGACCGTGTAGTGATTCAATATACAGATATTCCTTCATTCCCAGTCTCAACAGTTGAAGGGCATGCAGGACAATTAGTTTGTGGTACATTAGGTGGCAAGAAAGTTGTTGCACTACAAGGACGTTTCCACTACTACGAAGGTTATTCAATGGAAGTTGTTACTTTCCCAGTTCGAGTAATGAGCGAATTAGGTGTTGAATCATTAATCGTTACAAACGCTGCTGGTGGAGTAAATCCTGATTTCACACCTGGAGACTTAATGATGATTAAAGATCACATTAACTTCTTTGGAACAAACCCACTAATCGGACGTAATGATGAAGAACAAGGACCTCGTTTCCCAGACTTGTCATTTGCGTATGATGTAGAATATCAAAAATTAATTCAAGAGGCAGCATCTGAATTAAATATCCCATTGAAAGAAGGGGTATATTTCGGGATGACCGGTCCTACTTATGAAACACCTGCTGAAATTCGTATGATTGGAACAATTGGTGGAGACTCTGTTGGAATGTCAACTGTTCCAGAAGTAATTGTTGCGCGTCATGCAGGAATTCGTGTAGCTGGTATTAGCTGTATTACAAACTTAGCTGCTGGTTTAGGTGGCGAGTTGAACCACGAAGATGTTATTGAGGTATCAACAAAGATTCGCTCATCATTTAAATCATTAGTCGTATCTTTATTAGAAAAAATGTAAACAATAATTCATTTTGCAATTTACTCTCTTTTCCGTCTTAATAACGGATAGAGAGTAAATTGTCTTTTTTTTTACGAAACAACTATTTGTGTTATTATCTGATAGACTATTGATTATTCCAATAGAATGCACGATTTGCTTTCACAATGGTATAAAAATAATGTATAATTAATTTTTGCAACTTAAGGAGAAGTAGGGTTGATGATGAGAGATTATAAAGGAAGTAGAAAAGTAAATGATAAAGGTCATTTAGAAATTGCTGGACTAGACACGATTGATTTAGCCGAAAAATATGGCACACCTTTATTTATTTATGATATTGCTACAGTCAGAAAAAATATTAATATGTTTAAGAATGCTTTGAAAAGCTACCCTGAAAATAGCGAAGTTTCTTATGCTAGTAAAGCTTTTTCATCTGTTGCGATGTATCAAGTTATTCAGCAGGAAAATATCTCAATTGATGTTGTTTCAGAGGGCGAGTTATATATTGCTCAACAAGCTGGATTTCCAAGCGATCGAATTAACTTTCACGGAAACAATAAATCAAAAGCTGAATTAATTGCTGCACTAGACTATGGTATTGGCTATTTTATAGTTGATAATTTTCACGAATTAAATCTGTTAAGTGAATTAACAAGTGAACGCAAGCAAACAGCTAAAGTATTAATACGTGTCACGCCAGGAGTAGATGCTGACACCCATAAATATATTTTAACAGGCAATGTGGATTCGAAATTTGGCTTTGACTTAGAAAGTGGTCAAGCAGAAGAAGCTGTTCATTTAGCGCAGAAAGCAAAATTTCTTCAACTAGATGGCCTTCATATGCACATAGGCTCACAGATATTTGAAAGTGACAGTTATGTATTAGCGATGACCCAGATACTAAAATATGTCAAAGAGTGGCAAGCTAATTTTAATTTCAACCTAAAGATTTTTAATATTGGTGGTGGATTTGGTATTCAACACATACCAAATGGTGAAGTTACTTCTTCGAAACAGCAACTTGAAGAGATTAGTAAAAGTTTAGTAGAATTGTTTGCTACGCATCAATTACCCTATCCAGAACTCTGGATTGAGCCCGGTCGTAGTATCGTAGGAGAAGCAGGAACGACTATTTATGATTTAGGAAGTGAAAAAATCTTACCGGATGTTCGCCATTATATTTCAGTAGATGGTGGAATGGCAGACAATATTCGTCCAGCATTTTATGATGCAAAATATGATGCAAAATTAGCGAACCGCATGGATGAGGAACCGATTAACACGGTTTCTATCGCAGGTAAGGCTTGTGAATCAGGTGATATGTTAATTTGGGATTTGAAATTACCTGAAATTGAAGCTAACGATAAGTTAGCTGTTTTTAACACAGGGGATTATTCTTATGCGATGGCAAGTAACTATAACCGTTTAACAAAACCAGCAGTTGTGTTTGTCGAAGATGGTAAAGATTTCTTAGCAATACGAAGAGAAGTTCCAGAAGATTTTATGCGTTTTGAAAATAATCTACCAGAAGATTTTATAAAATAGTATTAGATAAGTTAGCAACATGTGTGCGTTTTATCATACATGTAACGGAGGATTAAGATGCTTATTCAGTATAATGAAGATTATAAAAAAATAGCGATGGGCTTATTGTCATATGTTCCAGACTTAAAAGAACCCGCTCGAATTGAAGAAGAGTTGGAGTGGTATGAGGCCGAAGAATCACGACAAATTTACCTATGGAAGAGTAGTGAGACCGGTAATTTAATCGGCTTAGTTGGTATTGAAGTAACTGATATCGTTTTACTAAGGCATATTACGATTGACCCATCCTATAGAAATGAAGGTTTGTCTTATCAAATATTGGATGCATTACAAAACCGATTTGAAGGTCAAACCATTGTTTCGACACTTGAGACAGCTTCTGTTATTTCAAGTTGGCAGAAAAACATGAATCGATAATCCATGTTTATTAAAAAGTGGAGGTGAGATAAACTGAAACAGCAAGAAGTGACTAAATATGAAGCATTAACATTGGAACTAGAAGCTTTTGAAGGACCACTTGATTTGTTATTACATTTAATTAATCAAATGGAAATCGATATTTATGACATTCCAATTGCTAAAATTACAGACCAATATATGGACTATATTCATCACATGCAGACCGTTGAAATTGATGTCGCAAGTGAATATTTTGTAATGGCAGCTACGTTAATGCGAATTAAGAGTGAGATGCTTGTTCCAAGAAATGAGCATCAAGCAACGATGGAAGAAGATTTCTATGAAGAAGAAGACCCGCGTCAGCAATTAATTGATTTGTTGTTAGAATATAAGCAAATAAAAGAAGTTATACCAAAATTTGAGGAACGATCAAAAGATCGTGCAGGCTATTTTGGTAAGGATCCATCAGACATTGCTCAATATCAAGAAAAGATTGAGTTAAAAGATCAAGGTTTGACTGCAGAAGATTTGGCCAATATTTTTAGAGATGTTTTAAGACGACATCAATTAGAAATGCCGCATCCAACTACGATTGAAGCAGAAGAAGTGACCGTTGTGGAGCGAATGCAAGCTATTCAAAGTTTAATTATTGACTCAGCTAATCAACGAATTTCATTTTCACAATTAATTGAAACACCAACACGTAAGTCAATTGTTATTACATTTTTAGCATTGCTTGAATTAATTAAGGACAATCAAGTATTCGTCCAACAAGACAGTATACAATCAGATATCTCCATTTCATTAATTGAAGATCAGAAGGAAAAGTAGGGATAAAATGAATGATTTAGCGATGATTGAAGCCATTTTATTTGTTGCAGGTGATGATGGATTAACCTTAGAAGAACTTTCAAAGCTGACGGATAAAACGTTAGATGCAATGGCTGTTTTTATTGAAGATTTAGCCATTAAATATCATAATGATGAAGAAAGTGGTATATTGCTAATTGAAACTGCAAATAAATATCAGTTAGTAACAAAAAAAGAATATGCGGAATCCATTAAACGATACGCCCAATCGCCATTTTCACAAACGCTAAGTCGTCCATTACTTGAAACACTTGCTATTATTGCATATAAACAACCTGTTACTCGAATTGAAATCGAGGAAATTAGAGGGGTGCAAGTAACAAGTAACCTTCAAAAACTTAAAACACGCCAATTGATTGAAGAAGTAGGTCGATTAGATAAACCGGGACAACCGTTATTATATGGAACAACAGCATACTTTTTAGATTATTTTGGTATTAATGCGATTGAAGAATTGCCAGAATTAACCAATATTGAAGCAGATGAAGAAATATCTGATTTATTTTATAAAAATTTCCAACAATCATTTGATGATTATGAATAAAAAGTGATTAAAGAAAAGGAGGATGACAAGATGGAACGATTACAAAAAGTTATGGCACATGCCGGGATTGCTTCTCGTCGTAAGTCAGAAGAAATTATTAAAAGTGGCCGTGTAAAAGTAAATGGTGAAATCGTAAAGGAACTTGGAACTAAAGTTTCTGTTAATGATTTAATTACAGTTGATGGCATTCCGATTGAACGTGAAACTAAGATTTATGTATTATTAAATAAACCAAGAGAAACAATTTCTACAGTAGAAGATGATAAAAATCGTGATACAGTAGTAGAATTAATTGATGGGATAGAAGAACGTATTTATCCAGTTGGTCGATTAGACTGGGATACAACAGGTGCATTATTGTTAACGAATGATGGAGAATTATCTTATAAGTTAACACATCCTAGTTTTGAGTTTCCTAAAACGTATGTTGTTACAGCACAAGGACACATGCAGAAAAAAGAAGCTGCAAGACTGGCTAGAGGAATTCGTTTAGATGGTGTAATGACTGCACCAGCTAAAGTAAATATTTTAAGTTATGATCGTAATTCAAACTCAACAATGGCTCGTATCACGCTTCATGAAGGAAAAAACCATCAAGTAAAAAATATGTTTAAAGAGATTGGCTTCCCAGTTGAAAAGTTAACAAGAGAACAGTTTGGTTTCTTAACGACTGATGGCCTACAATCTGGTGAATGGCGCTTTTTAACACCACATGAAGTTAGACAACTTGAACATATGGTTAGTGAATAATAAAAAATAAGCTTTAATTCGAAGTAAATACTGTACAAGTTCACAAATGTTCTGTATACTATATTTAACTTAATAAACGATTCGTCTTCAGGGGCAGGGTGAAATTCCCGACCGGTGGTAAAGTCCACGACCCATATCCTTTTTAGGACTATGGTTGAACTGGTGAAATTCCAGTACCGACAGTAAAGTCTGGTATAAAGAAGATGGAGCTTTAAACATGTGTTTTTAACATATGTAAAATGTAGCTCTATTTATTATCCTGTAGATAATAGATAGGCTTTTTTTATTAGCTCTACTGAAAGATGAATCCTTTAAAAAATATTGCTGTTTACTCAGCAAAAAATTTTAGGAGGATTTTAAGATGGTTGATCAAAGAACAAGAAAGATGGTTACGGTAGGAATATTAGCGGCATTAGCATGGGTGGTATCTCAATTTTCATTTCCTTTATTACCTTGGGCTCCGTTTTTAAAAATAGATTTTAGTGATATTCCTATTTTACTTGGAATGTATGTATATGGACCAATGTCAGGAATCGCTATTGCAGCAGTTCGCTCGATGTTATCGTATGTAACAACTGGTGGGGAAGCTGGTTTTCCAATTGGTGATACAGCAGCGTTTATTGCAACACTTTCTTATACATTACCGATTTACTTTGTTATTCGAAATGAAAAACCGAATTTGAAGAAAGCGGTACTTGGAGGAGCAGGGGCTACGTTATCTCTAACAGCTGTACTAGCAGTACTCAACTGGTTAGTTATTGCACCACTTTATATGACTGTTATGGGCTTTAGTGTAGGACCGATGCGTGAATACTTAACGGTTTCTGTTATGCCATTTAACCTACTAAAGGGGCTATTTGTTTCCATAATATTCTTTGTGGCATTCTTTAAGTTACATCATTTTTTAGAAAAAATTAGAGCAGAAGAACCGGAATTAAATAATCAAATTTTTCGTACAAAATAATAAATAATATAAAGCTGTTTTGTTTGTTCGCCTATTCGTGCTAACAAATAGAATAGCTTTTTTTGTGCTGAGTTAGATTATTCAAGAAAGAGTAGTTGATAGGGTAGTTTCTTTCCTTCAATTTTCATGAAAAAACTAGTACAATTAATAAAATCAACAAACTCGAATATGGAGG
>CAZTXI010000083.1:0-6321 GCA_964617265.1 uncultured Carnobacteriaceae bacterium
TGCGAATCGCAATCAGTGAATCAATCATCTCTTTATGCCCTTCCATTTCGTACTCACCATTAATACCGTAATAATCTCCATAAAAGACGCATGGGTACCCATCTTTACGTAATAAAATTAAACTATAAGCAATTTTATTAAACCAAGGTTCTACAAATGATTCTAATGATTGACCTGGCTGACTATCATGGTTATCAACAAAAGTAACCGCTAACGTAGGATGGTTTTTCACTAAGGTCCCATCAAATATTTTACGCATGTCATACCCTTTTCCATCATTAGACGCTGCGGACAAATTATAATGTAGGGCTACATCAAATAAATCGATATTATATTCCATTTCATATAAGTAATCGTTTTTCGCATCAGAATCCCCTTGCCAATACTCTCCAAATAAGTAGAGGTCTTTCTCGGATATATTATTTATGTGATCAATAAAACCTTTCATGAAATCCTGTTCAATATGTTTCAAGGCATCAAATCGCATACCATCAATATCCACGTGGTTAATAAACCATTCAACCCAATGATAAAGTTCATTTATAACATCCGGGTGTTTGTGATCAATATCCGCAAACATGAGGTAGTCGTAGTTTCCTTTTTCATTCGAAACACCATCACTCCATGATTTATTTTCACCTAATATTTTAAAGACACCTGTTACATCATTAAGCTGATCATAATCAATTCCTGTGAAGTGATTAAAATTCCATTCAAAATCAGAGTATTTCCCGTCACGTCCTGGAAAATTAAAACCTGTCCAACCTTCTATATCGTGTACATCTGAAATTTCTTTCGATCGGTTTTCTTCATCTACCTGAATCGCTTGAAACAATTCCTTAAAGTCTGCACCAGCTTTATGATTCAAAACAACATCGGCAAAAACTTGAATATTGTTTTCGTGTAACGTATCAATTAATTCACGTAATTCATCAATTGTGCCATACTTCGTACGAACGTCACCCTTTTGATCAAATTCTCCTAAATCATAAAGGTCGTAGATACCATATCCAACATCATCTGTCCCTGTCGACTTAAACATTGGCGGCAACCAGACTGAATCAAAACCACTGTTTTTCAAATCAGCTACTCGCTTTTCCATGTCTGTATAATAGTTTCCATCATTTGGTAAATACCATTCAAATGCTTGCATCATGACACTGTTTTTAGCCACACGAATCACCCTTTTTCATTAATTTCAATACCTAAATCATATTATAACATTTAAAATATATTTCATCTTAAAATACACTTTTTAGTGCAATAGATTAGTGTTCAAACAAATTAATTGAAATGATAATCAACTACTGTTAAATTAAAAATGTAAGAGAATTATTAAAGGAGGATTTTAGAAATGGCAAAAGTTGCGATAGTCATGACAGATTTATTTGAAGATGTGGAATATACCTCTCCACGCGAAGCGATGGATAATGCAGGGCACCAAACGGTACTCATTGGACCTGATAAAGGAACAACCGTTAAAGGAAAACAAGGCAACGTTGAAGCTGAAATTGAAGTAGGCATTGATGACGCAAAACCTGAAGATTATGACGCTCTCTTCATTCCAGGTGGTTTCTCACCAGACTCATTACGTGCAGATGACCGCTTCTTAGATTTTGTCCGTCACTTTGACCGTGAGAAAAAAGATATCTATACAATCTGCCATGGCCCTCAATTATTGGTAAACGCAGATGTATTAAAAGGTAAAGACTCAACAGCCGTTGCACAAGTTGGTGTAGACGTAACAAACGCTGGTGGAAATTATATCGACCAAGCGGTAGTTATTGACGATTCAGGTTTGATTTCAAGCCGCACACCAGAAGATTTACCAAAATTTAATGAAGCAATTTTGGAAGCTTTAGAAAGTAAAAAATAAAAACTAAATAATTTAAGCCCTTGAGATGTTATTGTCCCAAGGGATTTTTCTATGTTTATAAAGTTTGAACTCGATTCGTTAATGTTAAATTCTTCATGGATAAGTCGACAATTCCAGCTGAGTGCGTAATCGCTCCACTCGAAACATAATCAATATCGAGTGATTTTAGCTTTTCAATATTTTCAGCAGTTAAATTACCAGATGCTTCAACAATTGCTCGTCCACCAATTAAGTCAATAGCTTCTCTCATTTCATCCACATCCATGTTGTCTAACATAATGATATCTGCACCTGCTGCGACGGCTTCTTTAACCATCTCTAGGTTTTCTGTTTCTACTTCTACTTTTTTGATAAAAGGTGAATGTTCTTTTGCTAATTTAATAGCTTCCTTCACTCCGCCAGCGGCATTTATATGATTGTCTTTCAGCATAATCATATCCGATAAGTTATAACGATGGTTATACCCACCTCCAACTTTTACCGCATATTTCTCTAATATACGTAAACCAGGTGTTGTTTTTCTCGTATCCATCAATTTAATCGAGCTATTTTCTAGTTGTTTAACCGTTTGATTTGTTGTGGTCGCAATGCCTGACATCCGCTGAATAAAGTTTAAAGCAACCCGTTCTCCTGTTAGTAAACTATCTACTGGACCATGGACAATTGCTATTTTATCACCGTCATTAAACTTTTGACCATCTTGCTTGAACCATTCCACTCTCACATTATCATCTAGGAGTGAAAATACCCGTTCAAAAACAGTTTGACCAGCTAACACACCTGCTTGCTTTGCTAATAGATCAACAGAAGCTAGCGTTTTATTAGTACCTAATATTTTTGTACTTATATCAACATCCGTAATATCTTCATCAAGTGCTCTTAAAATTATAGGGTCAATTTTAAACGTCATTAACTCATTTCCCATATGCATTCTCCTCTGTTTTTATCGAAAATCACAATTTTTATCATGGTCATTAATAATTCCAATTGCTTGGAGGTAAGAGTAAATAGTGACCGATCCAATAAATTTGAACCCACGTTTTTTTAGATCAACCGTTACTTCATCACTCAATGGACTTTGAGTTAAACGTGGTTCATCAGTTGCTGTTATTTGCTCGCCATTTGTAAAATGCCATATATATTTTGAAAAGGAGCCAAATTCATTTTGAACTTTTTGAAATTGAATCGCATTATGAATAGTCGCCTCTATTTTTCGCCGGTACCGAATAATCTTTTCATTCTGCATAAGTTCCTCTATTTTATCTTCTTGATAGTTTCCTACTCGGTCGATATCAAACGCATCAAAAGCTTCTATAAAATCATCATACTTTGACAAAACTAATTGCCAAGATAATCCTATATGAAATACTTCTAAGCTTAACCATTTGAACAATGCTTGATCATCATATTCTGGTTTACCCCAAACTTCATCATGGTAAGCTATATAATAATCCGGTTTATCTTTAATCCAATCACATCGGTTAATATTATCTGTTTGCATTTTCACTTTCCTTTACTCTTTATCAGCGTAGCGTTCATTTTCACGTTTGACATGTCGAAAGTTTAATTTTCGAAGAATTGGCGTCTTTTTATATTGAATCGGTTCCATTCGTTCAATAATTCGATTCAATGTGATAACACCGTCTAAGATATAATCACCTTTATTGAGCATAATACAATCTGCACGAGTTCCTTCAGCTGCATCTGTTACTTCTGAACGAGTTGGTACACCATCACTGACTAGCTTATCTAATACTTCTGTTGCCCAAACAACTGGAATATCTCCAGCTTCACTGATCCACATAATTTCTTGTTGAAAGCCTGCTAAATCGATATAGCCACTCTCTGCTGCTAAATCACCTCTAGCAATCATGACACTAAATGGATTTTTACTGGCTGCAGTATAAATAATTTCAGGGAGATTTCTTGTCGCACGAACAGTTTCTATTTTAGCCATCAGTGCCATGTCTTTCGAATTTTCATTTAGATTTGCTTTAATTTCTTTTTGAATGAGTTGGATATCTGCACCAGTATTCACAAATGAACAACCAATAATATCTGCAAACTCACAAGCAAATGCAATGTCTTTTTTATCCTTCTCATCTAAAGAGTCAAAGACAAATTGATTATTTGGGAAATTTAAGCCTTTTTCTGCTTTCACTCGAACGCTCTTTCCTTTTGTTTTAGTAACGTTTAGTAAAATCGAGTCTTTCGTAACTTCTTTAACTTCTGACTCGATACTGCCATCGTCATATAAAACAGCTTGTCCAACTTCAACTTGATCATATATTTCATTTAACGAACAGCCAGCTGTAAAGTTTACATCGTTTTCTGGAAGAACACCAAAATTCTTAGTGATTCGAATCGAGTCACCTTCCTTAACTTTAGGCTTACTCAGATGACTATAAACCCACTCTGTACGAATTTTAGGTCCAGCAATATCCATTAGTATTCGAACATCTTGCTTTAATTCTTTACTTACTTCACGAATATTACGAATCATTTTTTCCCAATCTTCTTGAGTATTATGTGCACAATTAATTCGTGCGACATTCATTCCTTCTTGAATTAAATCAGTTAAAAATTCCTTGTCTGAAATAGCTTCGTCAGGCATCGTAACCATAATACGAGTCGTCCGACCAGATGGTTTTTTCCCAAATACTTTCTTTGTATTTTTTTGAAGTCTACGTCGTCCAACATCAAATTCTTTTGGTTCAGGATGAGGGAAATCTCCTTTGTCATCAATCACATCATGTAGAGTTGCAATAACGGCATCTAATGTTACGAGTGTTTTAGATTCTAAACGGCCTAAAGACGATAGACCCCATGGAATCAAATCCGTTTGAAGTTGATTAATATCATTATTCCTTAAAGCCAAATAGTAACTTAAATTAAGTGCACTTTCTCGAAACGCATTCCGTTCAATTTCATTTTCCCATGAGCTATATATTTTTTCACCTTCAACTTTGATTTCATCACGTAAAGTAGTCATATTTTCTAAAAGTTCATGCGGATCGTTAGTTGTGTAACCATTTGCCATTTTGCTCTCCCCTTTCACTTTTCTTTCTTATTTAATTATAACGGATACTAGTCTGATTGTTTAACAAGACCAATCTAATACGAAAAAAGACCTACATCAACCATTTTGAAATGATTGATGCAAGTCTAATTCGATCTATTTATTAGTCTAATCGAGTAGATAAATCGATACCTTTAATTTTTGACAGTTCAGGCATCAATAATCGTAAAATATTTCCACCATGAATAAAGACATTTACTGCAGGTACTGGATCTTTTCCTAAAATACCTAGATGTCTCATAATAATTTCACCATCTGGATTAACAACAAAATGGTAGTAGCCTGATTTCATTGTGTTAAACTCATTAACTTTTTCTAAAATAGTTGGTAACTCATTACGGTCTGTAACAAAACCAACACGGTTATATGTCATTTGGTAATTCACATAATCTAATTGGTCTGTTTCATGGATGACTACCGCACAAGGAACAACCTTATTTTCAGCTACTTGTAAAGCTGTTTGTAAAACGTTTTGTTTTTGAATAACGTCATCACCATTACGGTTTTTTGACTTACTTTCGATGACTTTACCGTTAAACTTAATTTTTTTGCGCTCTGCTTCTTGTAAAAAATTATCTGATAAAAGACTCATTATAACCCTCCAATAAATTAGTAATTATAGTATAACAAATTTTATGTAAAATTAAAAATCAATTAAAAATAAAAATATAACACCGCTTACATTCTAATCAAAATAAAAGCTCTTGTTTTTCAACAAGAGCTTTGTATATCGTTTTAAATTATTTAGCAAAACGTTCTGCAATACGAGCGGCACGTCCATGACGGCTACGTAAGTAGTATAATTTAGCACGACGAACTTTACCTAGGCGAGTTACTTCAATTTCAGCAACACGTGGTGAGTGAACTGGGAAAGTTCTCTCTACACCAACACCATTAGAAAGTTTACGTACAGTATACGTTTCACTAATTCCAGCTCCACGACGTTTAATAACTACGCCTTCAAAAAGCTGAATACGTTCGCGATCTCCTTCAACGATTCGAGCGTGTACACGTACAGTGTCTCCAGCTCTAAACTCAGGAATATCATTACGTAATTGATCTTTTGTAATTGATTCAATTAATGGATTCATTTTATCTTCTCCTCTCACGCACAACACTCATAGGTGCATAGGTCCCAGCGGAATATTGCAATGATTAAGTGGATAACCCACTCAACAATAAATTTTAGCATACTATTTTGAATCTGTAAAGAGGGATTTTTATTTTTTTTAATCTTTTGTAAAGTATTTTTACTTAACGATTATCGCGTAATCTTTTTAAGGTTTCTTTGAATAAAACCGGTAATTCAGCTTCATACGATAAAGTTTCAGCTGTTTGAGGATGTGTAAACTCCAACATTTTCGCA
>CAZTXI010000083.1:6331-6678 GCA_964617265.1 uncultured Carnobacteriaceae bacterium
AAAAACTGACCATTACCTTCTAACGTTTTTCTAGGACCGTAAATTTTGTCACCAGCTACAGGATGACCAATATAATTTAAATGCACTCGAATTTGGTGAGTACGCCCTGTTTCTAAAGAAACTTCTAATAATGAAAAATCTTTAAACCGCTCAATGACTTTAAAGTGAGAAATAGCTTCTTTACCATCTTTAATGACGGTAAATTTCTGACGGTCTTTTGGATCACGTCCGATTGGTGCATCTATCGTACCATGTTCATGCGGTAATACACCATGTACTAAAGCATAATATTTACGCTTTACTGAACGTTCCTGTAACTGTTCAGACAATTTAACATGAGCTTCATC
>CAZTXI010000084.1:0-6583 GCA_964617265.1 uncultured Carnobacteriaceae bacterium
ACCTACCACGTATTTCGTTTTCGTGGTAAGTGGAACCGGCCACCTACCACGTTTTTCGTTTTCGTGGTAAGTGGAGCCTGCCACCTACCACGTATTTGGATTTCGTGGTAAGTGGAAAGCTACACCGTCGTCGTATTCCGATTTCGAAGTCGGTGGAGCGCCTCACCGACGAATAGTCGGCAGAATCAATGAGATGTAGAAATTTTCTGGGGAAAATTTCGTCACTTAAAGCTTCACATGTGCATTTTGCGACGCAAAATGGACTGAAGGGATTGTGGGGGTTATAGGAAAAAAATGACAAGCAGGAAAGAGTTGTGCTAAAATGGAAACAATATATGAACGTAGATAATTTGTTTTCGAGGAGGATACAGATGAATAATAGAAATGATAAGCAGAGTTTGCTTCCCGTTGTGATAATTGGTGCCGTTCTATCCTTTTTAATTGGATTTTACACTTATTTCCTCGTGGATCAAAAAACACCGGTTAATGCAGATAAGATTTTAAACCGTGTGAAAATGCAGTTTAAAGAGGAAGGGCCAATCGAAGGTTCTTGGATTGAAATGACAAAAGTCCCTTGGAAGAAATATTCGTATGAAACGAAAGTTTACTATGGTGGAATTTCTCGTCTAGAAGATGGTCAAGTGGCACAGTATGAATTTGTTGCTGATGCTTATACGGGAACATTGATGGATGTTTATAGAGTTTAAGTAAGAATGAAAATAAAGCATGCCTCTTATTATGGGGCATGCTTTTTTTGTTTATTTTTTAGGAAATCGTGCGCGCAACTGGTTGATGCGAAAGCCTTTATTTGAGAATTTTTCTTCAAATTCTGTCATGATATTTTCTGTTGCCTGGTCACTATTGTGTAAGTCCAAAATAATTTCATCAAACTCTACACCGTAATTATTTAAACTAATCAGTGAGTATTCGAATAATCCTTGGTTGTCTGTTTTGAAATACAGTTCGCCTTCTGGTTTTAAAATCGTTTCATAACGACGCAAGAAATTTTCGTGGGTTAATCGTCGTTTAGCGTGCTTTGTTTTTGGCCACGGATCAGAGAATGTCAGCATAAGCTTGTCAATTTCGCCGGCAGCAAAATAATCTGTTAACTCCTTTGCATCACCATTTAGTAGTTGTAAGTTTGGTAATGTATGTTTACGTTGCTTTTCGAGCAGTTTATAAATCACACTTGTTTGAACTTCCATTCCGATAAAATTAATTTCGGGGTAGCGTTTGGCCATTTCAATAATAAAGCGTCCTCTACCAGAACCAATCTCTAAATGGATTGGCTGTTCTTTTGGAAATCGTTCTTGCCATTTGCCTTGCCAGTCAGCACCATTCGTTGTAATCAGTGTAGGATGTGCAGCAATAACTTCGTCTGCTTCGGGTATATTTCTTAATCGCATGTGTTCACCTTCTAATTTTAATTTTTACAGCAAAAAAGTACCAGGATCAGCCGGTACTTTTCAATCTTTTATTGTATAATTCCTTCGTCTTCCAACCATTGATTCAGTGTTAAAATTAATTCATTCATTTTATTATAGCGAGCTTTGTAGTGCGCGTATTTGATATCGAGTAGCATATTTATAAAGGCATACCATTTCACACGTTTGATTTCGTTCTCGTTGAAATTCATTTCATTCTTCGTTGCCCATTTTGCCCAGTCTTCTTTTGCAACATAGCGGGCAAGCAATTGGCCAATGTCATAGAGATAGTCTGTCAGTACAGCTGTGTCCCAATCTACAATATATAGATCACCATCATCGGAAAGTAACATATTCTCACTTGAAATGTCTCCGTGACAAACGCGGATATCTGCTTCGGTGTAACCTAGCGGCAATTCGCGAAGTAAGTAATGATATGTGCTTACTAGAACGGGATGGTTTTCTAAATCATCTGCTAAATTGACTTCGTATTCTGCGATTAGATCTACTGCGCTAATCGTATCTCCACCGACTTTTTTGAGTAATCGTTTCAAGCGATCGGATTGATGTAATTTTTTTAGTATATTGGCAATATGACTTGATTTCATTTCATCAGAGGCTAACGTTCGACCATTGCACCATTCTTGGGCAATTAATACATCGCCGTTCCCTGTCCGTTTCGTCCAAATGAGCCGTGGTGTGATGCCTTTAAGCGATAGAGCAGCGATAAATGGCGACGAATTTTTCTTTAAAAAGACTTTTTCTTCATTCCGAATGCCCATATACGCTTTTCCGGTTTCACCACCGATAGGATGCAGATTCCACCCCGATTCTCTTTCAATTTCCATGCTGTTTCGTTCCTTTATAAATTATTTGTCTTGCTTGTGCTGTCCGATTTTAAAGCCTGTATAGTTTATTTTAAGTTTGAAATGGCGACTCGTCAAGCGACAGTATGTTCTATTTGGTTAATTTTCAGCTTTTATTCGTCTTGGTGCATATAAATAACCAAAGAATAAAGCGAATAGAATACCTAATACCGTAAGGGTTAGCCCGATTATTCCAAGTCCATTTAAGGACGCTAATCCAAGTAAAATACTCACAAAAAATAAACATTGAAAAATCAGTTTTTGGACGGCTTTTACTTTTTCATCCGCTGAAATGGGATAAATTTGAAATAGCGGTGCACTCTTCAATTCGTTAACTAGCGTTAATAATTGGAAACCAATCATATATAAAAATAAAACAACAATCAGTGCAGATAAGATAAGGTTGTTTGTAAATGCCAAAATAATAGCTGCCACTAAAGCTGCGCGTAAAATCATCAAACTGTATTCTGTATTTCGAATCGCTAATCGTAAAATATAATAATACGAAGCGGTTGGATTTTGTTTGGTCAAATAATTCAGTAACGAATCCAGCCAAGCTAAACGTTTAATTGGCGTCTGCATATTCGGCACACTCGCAAACATTCCGATGAAACGGTAAAGTTTTTGCATTCGCTGCTCTTCTGCTCGAATCATTTGTTCCCAGTTAAATAATCGATTTAAATATATTTTCTCTTGGTAAAATTGCAGCCAGAAATAAGTTGCAACTAAAAGAATAAGAATAGCTGTTACCGGTATGTGCACAAACAGCAATCCGAATAACGTCGCTAATTTTAAGATGAATAAAGTCAACTTTATCTTGGCAGTATCTTGGGCTTCCATTTCAAAAAAAGGGCTTAAACGAACCAAAGTTGTTAAGCTTTTTAGGCTGGCTAATGCCATAAAGATAAGGGCCATATCCAGCGGAGCGACAGTTGTTGTGGCTGCGAATACTGGAAATGTGATAAAGGTTACGAGTCCAAGTGGCAACAGCGATTCTAGAAAACTGCGGGTCACGAGTTGTTTGAATATTGGTTTAAATGCTTCTTCTTTTGGTAGTAGAAAAATCTGGTCGGCTGGTTCGAGTAACAAGGTGATACTACCGGTTGAAGCCAGTATGAAAAATACTAGGCCAACGAATAGACGCGGCTGAATCATTCCTGTTGTCAGGGTGTCTAGATAGTTCGAGTAAGCTAGGCCGCCCGCACCGATTAGTAGGAAAATCAGCAATACGAAATGATCGTTAAAGATGAGGCGTCCGTATTTCATGATTTCTTTCATATAACCGGTTCGTCGTCTGCTGAAAAGTGTTTTAAGCGTCATGGCGGAACCCTTCTTCCTGCGCCACAAAGCGGTAAATTTGTTCTAAGTCTGCGCCAGGTAGATTAAATTGTTCAGCTAATTCGGCTGTTGTTCCTTTCGCATACACGATACCATTATGTAAAATCACAAAGGAGTCACAAATATTTTCGGCATTTTGTAGGACATGCGTACTCATTAAAATCGAATTTCCTTGTGCTTTGCGTTCGAGTAATAATTGTTCGAAATCCCAAATGGCGATTGGATCTAATCCAATGAAAGGCTCGTCAACGACTATGATATCTGGGTTTGTTACCAGAGCTGCAATGATCATGACTTTTTGTTTCATTCCTTTTGAGAAATCATTCGGGAACCAATCCATTCGTTCTTCTAAACGAAATAATTCGAGTAACGGTTTCGCTCTTTCTAATAAGGTTTCAAACGGGATATCATAGGCCATCGCTGTAATTTCGAGATGTTCTTTTAGGGTTAAATTACGATAAACCATTGGCGTTTCAGGAACAAAGGCTATTTTTTTGCGATACGTCTGTGGATCCGCCTCTAGCGTGAGTCCGTCGACTTCGATTTGACCTTGGAAAGGTGTCATCAAGCCCATGATGTGTTTAATTGTCGTGCTTTTTCCCGCACCATTTAAACCAATTAATCCAACAATTTCGCCATCGCCCACTTCAAAATTCAAGTCTTTGATAACGGGTGTGCGCGTATAACCGCCTGTTAGTTGACTGATTGTTAAACTCATTTTCATTCCCTACTTTCCATTTTAGCGCTGTTCTCTTATTCTATCACAAGTTTGACGTGCTTTTCTAAAATATACCCATAATTTCGAATATTTCACAAGACGTTAATCATACAACATTTTCATCGATTTCACAACTCTTGATTAAAGCTGAACGATGCCATTTAAACAAATCTTCGAAAGTTTGGTCAGCACTGTGCTATAATTTTGATAGAAACTGAGTGAAAGAGGGATTAGATGAACCTAGAAGCGATTAAGATTTTTGCGGAATCCGTATTGGCGGATGATAAGACTGGCCACGATTGGAAGCATGCGCTACGCGTCGAGAAGAATGCGCGTCTATTAGCCGAAGACCATTTTTCTTTTGGTGAAATGGAAACCATTTTGGCGAGTTGCTGGTTACACGATACTATTGACGAGAAGCTTGATGTGGAAAAACGACAGTCGGTTGTGGCGATTGAGCAATTATTAAAAGAAAATGGCGCAACGGAAAACCAGATTGAAGAAATATTACATATTATTCAAAATCTATCCTACTCAAAAAACTTAACTAAAAAGAGACAGTTGAGCCCATTAGGCCAAGTGGTGCAGGACGCTGACCGCTTGGATGCGATTGGGGCAATTGGTATTGCGCGCACATTTTATTATGGGGGCCATAAGAAAAACCCTTTATACGATGATGCCTCCCCGCGCGATTTGGCGGATTTAGACGAGACATCTTATCGAGAGGAATCAAGTGTGTTGAACCATTTTTATGAGAAGCTGTTATTGTTAGAAGAAACAATGAATACGGAAGCTGGTAAAATGGAAGCGTCTGTCCGCACTGATTTCATGAAAGAGTTCTTGAATCGCTTCTATGAGGAGATCGCTGAGTGACGGAATGTAAATAGTTTTCGTTCTGGTTTCTTCGTGCTAAAATAAAGTAACGAAACTTAGAGAGAGGCCGATATTATGTCAGATTGTATTTTTTGTATGATTCGCGATGGGAAGATTCCTGGGCGTAAGGTTTATGAAGATGAGGATGTTTTTGCGATTTTGGATTTGTCGCAAGTAACACCGGGGCATACGTTGTTGATTCCTAAGAAACATGTCCGTAATATTTTTGATTATGATGAGGAGCTTGCGCAGAAAGTTTTTGCGGCGGTTCCGAAAGTTTCTCGTGCTTTACGTGATTTCCACCCGGATGTTGAGGGGTTAAATGTGTTGGTGAATAATGAAGAAGTGGCGTTCCAGACAGTATTTCATAGTCATGTGCATTTGCTGCCGCGTTATTCGAGTGATGATGATTTTGGCTTGAAGTGGGCGCACAATGCGGATCATTATACAGATGAAGAGTTGGATGCTATGCGCGATAAGATTGCAAAAGAAGTGGAGGAAGCCTGATGTTTTCCTTTTTAGCTGGCCTATTAGGCGGAGCCGCAGTCGGTGGTGGATACGTGTTATTGCGTACGCCTCGTAGTGGCTCAGAAAATCAATTATTTGTGAAAAATTTTGTTGAGACGACGAAATCGAACGTTGAGGATGTGCAGAGCAAGGCTTCGAATGTGCAAGCGGCTGTGCAGGATCTGAATGCGGAGTTTACAAAATTACAGGTTGGATTTATTCCAGAGGTTCAAAAGATTGCGGAAGATTTTCAAACGGAGGCGACACTTTATACTCGTCGCATTCAAGGTGAAATCGACAATATTAGTCAGCAAGCTGAAGTGATGACGAACCGTATCAATATGAAAAATCAAGAAGTGCAAATTGATCCGACAAGCAATGACCAATCTGAATAATGCTTAAGATAGAAGCTAGTTGTTCTTTGAAGAGAACAACTAGCTTTTTTGTTTGGCTACAATTTTTCTCGTAATGAGTAGTTAATATTAGGATTGAAGATGGTGACATTGATTTAATTTGGGTATTTATCCGAATTTTAAAATAGATGAATATATGTGTCGATATTTATCCGAATTATGAAATAGATTAACGGAATATGCAATCCCTATCCCAATTTCAAAATAGTTAAATATATGCACAGATATTTATCCGAATTATGAAATAGATGAATATACACATCCATATTTATCCAAATTTTAAAATAGCTAAATATATGCGCAGAAATTTATGGTTATTGTGCCAGGAATCCGGAATTCCTGTGCTACGTCTTAAAGGTAATTACTCGAAAAAATATGCCGGTAACTCCAATTAATAGGCACATTTTTTGAAACAATTACCTTGTCACACGATTTAAAAGGTAA
>CAZTXI010000085.1:0-6524 GCA_964617265.1 uncultured Carnobacteriaceae bacterium
CTTGAATCATAAATTCTAATTCGCGATGTTCTTTTGCGAAACGATTCATTTTTTGCCGGAGTACTTGAATATCTATGTTTGGATAAATCCGGATTTCACTCGCTCCATATCGTGGACTAATTTCACTCGCAGCATTTAGTGCAGCGTCATATAACTGAATTTTCTTTTTCAGTACATCTTTTTTTGCAATCAATTGTGTAAGATTACCTGAGTCTGTAATTGTATTCGCGTTTGTCATATTGATGCGGTAGATTAGATTTTCTAATTCATTTAGTGCGCTATCTAATTCACTTAATAAAGCTTGTGGATCTTCAGCAGATTCAACACCATCTTGTTTTAAAACATTATTTAAAAGCCGTTGTTTTAGACGATCTATCTTTGTTTGGATATCTGCTCGGATTTGTAATGCTTCAGCTAACTTCATGGAAAATCCCCTTCTTTCTGTCACTTTATTTTAGCATGTTATCGATTTAAACATACTATATAGAGATTTATTTTGTCGCTGAATCAGTTCAGCGTTTATTTTTAAGACTTCACGGTCATATGTGAAAAGTCCGTTAATTTCACCTTCAATATCCGTTGTTTGGGTATAAATAGCTGCAGATAAACCATTCGGTATTTGACTCATAATCTGTGTTTGCCATAATTCTCGATAATGTTTAGTGAGTTCGGCCTCTGACTGATAAGAACGATAGCCAAATTTCTGATCAGAAGGCAAATGGTTTTCAACTGGGAAAGCATAGCCACCAAATTCCATTAAGGCAACAACACGCTCCGGTTGCGGTTTGACTTTTAATTTCTTTAAATAATTATGAATGGTGTAAACATCACCACCACCTTGGTCGAACCATCCACTTGTTTCTGCGATAAATCGAGTAGGGTCTAAATTCTTAACTAATTTTGCCATCTCATTTGCATCAAATTGACCCCAACCTTCGTTAAAGGGCACCCACATAGCGATACTCGGATGATTATAAAGACGAGTAACCATTTCAGCTAAATCTTTTCGATATTGTACACGGCCACCTGCATCGGAACGTCCAAATAAATTATATCGATTATCATTTATTTTACGAGAAAGTCGGTCGGAGACATTTGGTAAGTACATCGTGAAAGGTTTAAACAAATCATCACCACCATTGGGCATATCTTGAATGACTAACATACCTAATCGGTCACAATGATAATAGAATCGTTCAGATTCGATTTTTACATGCTTACGAATTGTATTGAACCCTAAATTTTTAGTTTCTAAAATATCGAATTTTAATGCCTCATCGCTTGGAGGGGTCATTAAACTTTCTGGCCAATACCCTTGGTCAAGTAAACCATTTATGAAAATAGGTTTATTATTAAGGTAAAAACGATAAATACCATTCACATCTTTTCTTTTTGAGAATTTACGCATACCAAAGTAAGTAAAAATTTCATCATTTTGACAGCGAATTTTTACATCATAAAGATGGGGTGTATCTGGTGTCCATGCTTTAAATGACTCGATTGGAATGGTTACATCCGTATTGGTTGGTATTCGTTTAGTCTCAATAACGTCATAGTTAAACAGAATCTCAACTTGTGCATTCCGACTTTTTTTATTCGTTGAGATATGTAAATTAACAGATGACTTGTCATAGTTTGGTGTGACTTTCACTTCTGTAATGTAAGTAGAGGGAACACATTCAAGCCAAACAGATTTCCAGATTCCGCTACTTGGTGTGTAAAATAAAGCATCCATTTTTCCTTTTGGATATAGTTTTTGTTTGCCACGGGCATGTGGAGAAAACTCTGTCTGATCTGTCGCGCGGACTTCTAAACAGTTTACCATTTCTAAATAAATAGCTTTTGTTACATCGAAGGAAAAGGGCAAGTAGCCTCCGACATGTTTTCCAATACTGATGTCATTTAGAAAGATTTCGCATTCTTGATCTACAGCTCCAAAATGTAAAATAATCCGATCTTGTTTGAAGTCGTTTGGCAAACTAAAATAACGTCTATAATGCAAAAAATCATCCGGTTCAACGATCCGATTTACACCAGAAAGTTCTGATTCAGGTGAAAAGGGAACAAGTATGGTTCCTTCATATGCGGGGGTAGTTTCTGATTTCGTGATTGCGTACTCCCATTCACCATTTAAATTAAAGTAACTGTCTCGGAACATCCGAGGCCTAGGATATTCTGAGTGTATATTTCGAGGGTCTATTTTTTGCCCCCACCTTGTTATTAAGTTTGTCATTGTAAAGCACCTCTTAAGTGGTTTTATCTATTTTACCATTTTAAAATGGTTTTTATCCTATTGATACAAGATTCTATATCAGTTTTCGGATATCTTACAGTTTGATTAAGCAAACTATTGGAATTCCTGTATCGTTATTCTATGTATGAAAAAACAGCCAGAGTTGCTCGTTCTGGCTGTTAGATGGACTGACTTATTAATGATCTGTTTGAGAATTTTGCGTAACTTCTAATAACTGGTCACGTAATTGGTCTTCCATAACAACCAATTGTTGCTCTGCTTCGCGACGTTTTTGAGTACCTTGTTGTTGAATCGATAATGTTTCTTGCAAGGTTTCGATTAAATCGGTTTGTGTTTTTTGTAATGTTTCAATATCAACGACAGCACGTTCTGTTTCACGAGCCGTATCAATGGATGATTGTTTCAACATTTCAGAGTTTCTTTGAAGCATTTCATTCGTTGCATCAGATACTCGACGTTGTGCAGCTACGGCATCTTGCTTACGTAAGAGTGTTAATGAAATAACAATCTGGTTTTTCCATAATGGAATAGCTGTGTTGATCGAAGTTTGAATTCTCTCTGCTAACGCTTGGTTTGTATTTTGAATCAAGCGAATTTGTGGTGCTTGTTGTAACGTTATTTGACGCGTAATTCTTAAATCATGAACACGCTTATCTAAGCGGTTTAGGAATTGATTCAAGTCGTTTACTTTTTGAACCAACATTTGATCTGGTGTTTCTTCTGCTTCGGCAAGAGCCTTTGGAATAACGTCATTCTCTAATTCTTTAACGCGTAATTCACCTGCAGCAATATAAATGTTCAACGCTTCATAGTAATTTAAGTTTTGATCATATAACTGGCTAAGCATTTTGTTGTCTTCTAATAAATTACTTTTTTGTTTATCTAACTGTAAAGCAATCTTGTCAACTTGCGCACCAATTTTTTGGTATTTTGCGGTTGTTTCATAAATAGAACGTTTCGCACGTTTGAAAATACGCTGAATAAAGTTTTGGTTCTCATCCATTAATTCTTCTGGATTGGACTCTTGTAAATAGAACATTAAATCATTGATTGACTCACCAATAATACCAGTGTCTTGATTTTGAACATGATTCAAGACATTATGTGAGAAATCCCCAATTTTTTGTTGTGCAGCAGAACCATAGTTTAATACAGCATCTGTATCTGTGTAGTCAATTTTTCCAGCTAATTCGCGAGCGGTAGCTTGCTGTTCAGCTGGTAAGTATTTAATTGTTTCACCGGCTAAGCGGTGTTCTTGTTCTTCATTTTTAACTTCTAATTCAGGCATTTTAACGGGTTCACTGAAAGGGTCTTTCAGTAAATCTTCTATCGATGCCGAACCAACTGATTGTGTTGAATCGATTGGAGTAGTTACGTTGGTTTCTTTCATTTCTTCCGTTACATTTAACTCATCATTTTTTTCTTGTTCAGACATAAACCATTTTCCTCTCCATAGTTAATATTTTTAACTGATTTTCTTTTTTCAAATTTCATCATTTTCAATGGATGTTCCTTCACGATTTAGGCGACGTTTTGCTAATTCAACTTCATTGGTTAAATCAGAAATATCGGCTGAACGGAATCGAATATAATCTTCTGCGATTTGTTGACACATTTCATCAATCGTTTTCGCTGATTTTTCCAACACATCAAAAGTTTGTTTTGATTTTGCTTGATGTTGGTTAATTGTAATGTATTTTGTCGTTAAATCAGCTAAACTTGGTAGATGAATATATAGGAACTGATCCACTTCATGTAATCGATCTGGTTCATTGACTATATCTTTAAACAATACTTTTATCAAATGTAATGTATTGTTGCGGTTTGCGATTGCTTTCATCTTTCCAGCATTATTCATATTTCTTTCGATTTGAAGAATTTGTTTTTTAGCGTTGTTCATTGTATCTCTAAAAAATTCAATATCTTCATCAGATAAACCTTTCGATTTATAAAATTTTTCTCGTTTATCTGAAACCGGTCGAAGTTGTTTCTTTTTCTTAGGTGTACCTTGCTTTTTTAAGAAAATAGCGTACAGTGAAAAACCAATTGCTACTCCTATGATTGCGGCAAGACGACTATCTACATTTAAAGCTCCGAGTAAGCCAAAAATAAATAACACGGTAATGACCGTAAGAAGAAATATAAACAGCTTATTGGATGTTTCTTTTTTCATATTTTCTCGACATCCTTTCTTTGTTATCATAATAATTTTAACATAAAAGGCTATAATTTTACTCAGACTTTAGCACGATTTTATTTAATCAATGAAAATGATATCTTTAAAGTGTTATAATAAAACAAATGAAGAGAGTGGGGATACAAATGGAATTTGAAGAAAAAATAACAAGTGTAGAGACGATTCATGAAGGTGTTGTAACGACTTATCAGCTCGCAGAAGTTACGTTACCAGATGGCAATAAAGCTCAGCGTGAAATTGTCCGGCATAAACCGGCAGCTGCTGTCATTGCTTTTACGGATGATTTAAAAATTGTACTTGTTCGTCAGTACCGAGTTAGTATTGGTAAAACGACTTTAGAAATTCCAGCTGGTTTAAGAGAAGCAGATGACAACGATGGTATGATTACTGCTAAACGCGAACTTGAAGAAGAAACAGGACTTCAGTCAGATAATTGGCGTTTTGTGACATCATTCTATAGTACACCTGGTTTTACGGATGAATTTCTTGAAATATATGAAGCACATGGTGTTAAAGAAGTTGAAAACCCGCTCCCACAAGATGATGATGAGTTTATAGAAGTTGTAACGCTAGACTTCGAAGAAGCGATGGATGCTTATTCTCGAGGAGAATTATGCGATTCTAAAACAGTATTTGCTTTATTTTATTGGCAAATGCGCCGACTTAAAGGAAAGAATTAATAGAAGATAGGTTGATGAATTTTATGAGTTCTCGTACAGATCGTCGAATGAAAGAACGTGAAATGGTTAAACAAGAACGTAAAGCAAAAATAAAATACTCACTAAAAGATCGAATAGAAGAATTTAAATTAAATCGACAAGGTAAAACGAAACGTAAGCGCTCGGATGTTCATTCGCGTTATCGTAAAGTAGACCAGATGTTGACCCTTTTTATTGTGATTGTTTCGATATTATTAGTGATTGTTTGGTTATATATATTATTTATTTAATTGAAGGAGAAAAAGATGAAAATTGGATTATTAGTAGCAATGGAAGAAGAATTAGAGCGATTGAAAGATGCAATTTCAACTGATACGGTTCAGACAATTGCAAACCAAAAGTTTTATGATGGAGTGATTGCTGGTCAACCTGTAACGGTTGTGCAATCTGGAATTGGAAAAGTAAATGCGTCAATCGCAACTACTTTATTAATCCAAGAATTTGGGGTAGATGCTGTTATTAACACAGGTTCTGCTGGTGGAATTGGTTCGGATTTATCGATTGGTGATTTAGTTATCTCGACAAGTTTAGCTTATCACGATGCTGATAACCGTGGTTTTGGTTACACATATGGTCAAATTCCACAGATGCCAGCTCAATACGAAACAGATGAAAAAGTAGGCCAATTAATCCAAGAGGCAGCCGTTAATACCGGTTGGCATGTTAAGAATGGATTGATCGTCACAGGTGATTCATTTATTTCAAGTCAAGAACAGATTGAACATATTAAAACATATTTTCCAGAAGCTCTTGCAACTGAAATGGAGGGCGGGGCTGTTGCTCAGACTTGTGCACAATTTGATATTCCATATGCCGTTGTTCGTGCCATTTCAGATGTAGCGGATGAAGAAGCAACTGTTAACTTTGATGAGTTCGTCTTACTTGCTGGAAAACGATCAGCAGAACTGGTATTATCATTTATTGAGAACCTAGATAAATAAGGACATAAAACATTTTAGGAGGCAATTTTTTGGCTAGAGTAGAAAGTTTTGAATTAGATCACAATATTGTAAAAGCACCTTATGTGCGTGTAGCTGGATTAGAGCAGGATGATAAAGGAAGCACGATTCAAAAAATCGATTTGCGTTTCTTACAACCAAACGTGGATGCATTACCTACAGGTGCTGTTCATACATTAGAACATTTATTAGCTACTTACTTAAGAGATCATTTAGAAGGTATTATTGATGTTTCACCAATGGGCTGTCGTACAGGTTTCTACTGCATTAAATGGAATGAATCGACTCCAGAAGAAATAGCAGTAGCGCTTGAAAAAACATTAAAAGATGTTTTAGAAACTGAAATTATTCCGGCTGTAACAGCAAAAGAATGTGGAAATTACCGTGACCACAGT
>CAZTXI010000086.1:0-6515 GCA_964617265.1 uncultured Carnobacteriaceae bacterium
AAAAACAAATAGAGGAGTTAGTCATGAATATTAATGAAATTAAAATTGGGATAATTGGTTTTGGCAATATGGGTCAAGCAATGGCTAAAGGTTGGGTTCAGTCAAATAAGATTTCACCAAAGCAAATTTTAACTTCCGCTCAAAATTTTGATCGGTTAAAATTAAATAGTGAAGCAATTGGAGCCGTTCCATATGATGATTTGAACCAATTATTGGTTGAGTCAGATATTGTTGTTCTGGCAGTAAAACCACATCAAATTGCTCCAGTAGTCGAGCCTTTAAAAGAGCAGTTAAGTACTAAAATAATCTTAAGTGTGGCAGCTGGAATTAATTATACAGATTATCAAAGCATTCTTTGTGAAAAAACGGCTCATATCAGTTTAATACCAAATACACCCGTTTCGATTGGAGAAGGGATCACAATCGCTGAGTCGAAACATTCACTAACTGAAGAGCAATTAATTTTAGTAACAGATTTATTAGCTTTACTTGGACTGGTTGAATTTGTTGATACAGAACAGCTGAGTATAGCCGGAACTTTAGCAGGATGTGGGCCAGCATTTGCTAGTATGTTTATCGAAGCTTTGGCTGACGGAGCTGTTAAATATGGCTTGAGTCGTCAAGAAGCTTATCGATTAGCTAGTCAAATGATAGTAGGAACTGGAAAAATGCAATTGGAATCAGGTGAACATCCTGGAAAGATGAAAGATGCCGTGGCTTCACCAGGTGGTACAACAATAAAAGGCATTACTGAATTAGAACAACAAGGTTTTAGAGGAGCAGTTATTTCAGCTTTTGACGCAATAGAAGGATAAGAATTGAACTTAAAGTATCGAGGTTTAAAATAGGATAAAATTAATCTATTAGTTTTCTATGTTTCTTCTTAAAAATTTGATATAATTACGGATAGCTTAGGAAATCTTCCATTGAGGATGATTAGAAGGGTGAATGTATATGCAACGAGTAAAAAATGTACAAGCAAAATTATCAGAATATAATGTGGATGCACTGTTAGTGACAAATATGTTTAACGTGCGTTATTTAGCTAATTTTACAGGTTCAACAGGTTTAGTTGTAATTACAAAAGAGAAAGCTTATTTTGTAACGGACTTCCGTTATACTGAACAAGCAGCGGATGAAGCAAAAGGTTTTGAAATCATTAAAAATGAAGGACCTATTTACGAAGAAGTTGCTAAAATTGTTGAAAATGACAAGGTTAAAACTTTAGGATTTGAACAAACAAACATCACTTATTCTACATATAACACAATTAATGAATTAATTCCTTGTGAACTGGTTCCTGTTACCGGCTATGTAGAAAAATTACGCGAAATAAAAACAGATGATGAAATTCAATTAATAAAAGAAGCCATCAATATTACTGAAAAAGCATATGACTATATTTTAGGTTTTGTAAAACCAGGCGTAACTGAAATTGAAGTCGCAAACGAATTAGATTTCTATATGCGTAAAGAAGGCGCAAAAGGTGTATCTTTTGATACAATTGTAGCGAGTGGAGTACGCTCTGCTATGCCTCATGGTGTTGCTAGCCATAAAGTGATTGAAGAAGGCGACATGGTCACGATTGACTTCGGTTGCTATTACAAAGGGTATGTGTCAGATATGACTCGTACATTTGCAGTTGGAGATCCTGGAGAGCAATTAAAAGAAATCTATGAAATTGTTTACCAAGCGAATAAAAAGGTAAATGAAGTGGCTAAAGCAGGTATGACTGGAGCAGAACTTGATGCGATTGCCAGAGACTATATTACGGAACATGGATATGGCCCTCAATTTGGTCACACATTAGGTCATGGAATTGGTTTAGAAGTGCATGAAGGACCAAGTTTAAGCTTCCGTAACGAAGAAAAATTAGTTGTTAACAATATTATAACCAACGAACCAGGTATTTATGTACCGGGATTAGGCGGCGTTCGTATTGAAGATGACTTAGTGATTAAAGAAGATGGAGTAGAAGTATTAATGAAAACTCCTAAAGAGCTTATTATTTTATAAGAAAATATATTACTCTACCAAGAGCAATAACCTAGTTTTCATGGTAAAATAAAGAGCGTAAAATTCAACTAGATGAAAGGTGATATTATGATCACATCGAATGATTTAAAAAGAGGACAAACAATTGTATACAATGACGCAATTTGGAGAGTATTAGAATTCCAACACGTTAAACCAGGAAAAGGTCAAGCGTTCGTGCGCTCAAGATTAAAAAACTTACGTACTGGAGCTCGACAAGATATCACTTTTAAAGCGGCAGAAAAATTAGAGCCTGCACATATTGATACAAATACAATGCAATATTTATATGAGAGTGATGATTTACATATGTTTATGGATGTTGAAACATATGAGCAAATCGGAATTCCAACCGTTCAAATTGAAGATGAACTTAAATTCTTAAAAGACGGCATGGAAGTTGATGTACAACGTTACAAAGGTGAAGTAATCGGTGTACAATTACCATCTAAAGTTCAACTAGCTGTAATTGAAACAGAACCAGGAATCCGTGGGGACACTCAAAGTGGTGGCTCTAAAACAGCTAAATTAGAAACAGGTGCAGTGATTACTGTTCCATTGTTTATTAACGTTGGGGATGTATTAGAAGTTAACCCTGAAGAAGGTTCTTATAGTTCACGTGTATAATCGAGTATTGAAGGAGGAAATAGAATGATTGAAACTTCAGATCGAAATAATCCTTTAGGAGAAATTAAAGTTTCTGCCGAGGTATTAGAAGTAATCATTGGCATCGCAACACTAGAATGTAACGGTGTTTATGGAATGAAAAAAGATTTCTCAAGCGATCTTCGTACGATGCTAGGACGTAACGAACACTCTAGAGGTGTGTCTCTAGAAGCAGATGATTTAGGTACATCAGTTGATGTATATTGCTATTTTAAATATGGTGTTAACGTACCAAAAGTTGCTAAAGAAATTCAAAAAAACGTAAAAGACCAAGTTTATTACATGACAGAAGTTGAACTAGGTGAAGTGAACGTTCATATTTTAGGGATTGTTCCTGATCAAACAACTGCTATTGATGTACTAACTGCCGTAGATTTAGGAGTAGAGAATAAGTGATAACCGCTAGACGTTTTATACGTATTAAGGCATTCCAAGCCTTATTTCAATTATCAAATAATCCACAAACTTCTACAGAAGAAGCCATTGCTTTTTCGATTCGTTATCCAATGATGGACGTAGAAGATGACTTAACTAATTTAGAAGCTTTGAAAATTGTTTTCCCTGGTGATACGGAAAATGAAAAAGCGATTCAAGATGCCTTAGATTACTTAACAAAAGTAGTTAATGGAGTAGTTGAAAATCGAGAGTTTATTGACGAAAAGATTGAGAGTCGATTAGAAGACTGGTCAATGAATCGTATAGATTTACCAAACTTACTACTATTAAGATTAGCAACATATGAATTGTTCTTTGAAGATATTAGTCCAAATATTGTAATGAACGAAGCAATTGAACTGACAAAATCCTTTAATAATGAAAAGGCAAGTAAATTTGTTAATGGTGTGCTTCAAGGAATTTTAGACACTAAAGAAGCCTATTAGGCTTCTTTTTCTTTTTATTGAGACTCACAAAGATGGGAGTGAAACTTGTGGAGCAATATTTGTCTGTTTCACAACTTACGAAATATATTGCACGAAAGTTTGAATATGATCCATATTTAGAGCGTGTCTTTTTAAAGGGTGAGATTTCGAACTACAATCCAAGACGACGAGGTAGCGTTGAATATTTTAATATTAAAGATGAGAATGCTATCATATCAGCCGTTCTTTTTGCAGGACCTGCTCGTTCTTTACGATTTGATATTGAAGAGGGAATGAGTGTACTCGTTGAAGGACGCGTTCAAGTTTATCAGCGTGGTGGAAATTATCAGATTATTATTCAAAATATGCAACCAGATGGAATTGGTGCATTATATTTAGCTTACGAACAAACAAAAGAAAAACTGGCAAAAGAAGGTTTATTTAGACAGGAATTAAAAAAATCTATTCCAACCTATCCAAAACGGATTGGGGTAATTACCAGCCAAAGTGGTGCAGTTATTCAGGATATTTTAACGACTGTTAAACGACGTTATCCAATTGCAGAGGTCGTATTATTTCCAACCGTTGTACAAGGTGAGCAATCAGCGGATTCAATCGTTCGAAGCTTACAATTAGCAAAATCGAAAGGTAATCTTGACACCTTAATTGTTGGACGTGGTGGAGGCTCATTTGAGGACTTGTTTTCATTTAATGAGGAAAAAGTAGTCAGAGCAATCGCTGAATTATCTATACCAGTCATTTCATCTGTCGGGCATGAAACGGATAATACTTTGACTGACTTAGTAGCGGATTTAAGAGCTCCAACACCAACTGCAGCAGCAGAATTAGCTGTACCGGTATTAGCTGATGAAATTCTTAAATTAGAAGAGTCTGAACAACGACTGGCTCGTGCTTTTCAAAGTAAAATAGTCTACTTAACGGGTAAACTAAATAAAATTACACATTCCGTTATTTTTAGACAACCAAAAAGACTATATGATGGTTATGTACAGAATGTCGATCAGTTAGAAAATCGACTAATTGTCGAAACTGAAAAAAGACTACAAACAAATATCCAGCATGTTGCATTACTTTCACAGCGATTAAGAGGGTACCCTCTGTTATCAAAAATGAAAGAGAAAGAACAAACGATTAATTATTTAACACAGAAACTTCAACATGATATGATTGCTTTAATTAAAGATAAAAACTACCAATTGACTCAGTCTATTCAAGCACTGGATCATCTTTCCCCCTTAAAGATTTTATCAAGGGGTTATGCTGTGATTGAAAAAGACGAGACGGTTATTAAACAAGTTGATCAGCTGAATGTTGGCGATAAATTACAAATCCGTTTAGCGGATGGTCATATTGAGACAGTTGTGGATCAGATTATGAAAGATAAGGAGTAACATAATGTCTGAAAAAGAAAAAACATTTGATGAATCATTAATTGAATTAGAAAAAATTGTGACGCAATTAGAACAAGGAGATGTCCCACTTGAGGAAGCATTAGATAAGTTTCAGGAAGGGATTTCTCTAAGTCGAGAATTAAAACAAACGCTACAAAATGCTGAAGAAACATTAGCCAAAATTGTAACGGCAGATGGCAGCGAAGAAGTATTTGAAAATTAATGTTAAGAGGTGCAAAAATGGAAGCAAGCTTCAAAAGTTTTAGTGAAAAATACCTGAATGACTTTGAAGATTACTTATTAAGTCATATAAAGGTTCAAAGTGGAACGAACTTAGAAGAATCAATGAACTATTCATTGCAAGCTCCTGGTAAACGTTTAAGACCTCTTTTATTATTGGCTGTCATAGAATCCTTTAAACAACCTGTGAAAAATGGGTATCCTGCGGCGGCAGCACTTGAAATGATCCATACCTATTCGCTGGTTCATGATGATCTTCCGGCGATGGATGATGATGATTTAAGGCGTGGAAAGCCAACAAACCATAAACAATTTGATGAAGCAACTGCAATTTTAGCAGGTGATGCCTTATTGACATTGGCATTCAAAGTGGTTACTTTAGGTGACTTAGATGCTGATATTAAACTCCAATTGACTCAACTTTTAGCTGATATGTCGGGCTATGAAGGAATGGTTGGCGGGCAAAAAGCAGATATTGATGGTGAAAATGCTAGTCTTACATTAGAGCAGATTGAAAGTATTCATTTTAGAAAAACAGGGGCATTAATTAAAATGGCCACAGTTGCTGGTGGGATAATCACGAAGCAATCGACTGAGGTATTAGATAAATTAAGCCAATTAGCTGAAGATATCGGTATTTCTTACCAAATTCGCGATGATATTTTAGATGTTATCGGAACAGAAGAAGAATTAGGTAAAGGTGTTGCAACGGATGCAGAGTTAGGCAAGAGTACCTATCCATCGTTACTAGGATTAGATGGGGCTTTTGAAGCTTTAGACAGTCGCTTATCTAAGTCAAAAGAGACTCTAGTAAATATTAAAGAAGCTGTTCCTTATTTTGAAATGGAACCACTAACTAGCTTTGTAGAATTACTAGCCCTCAAGGAGTATAAGTAGTGAAAAAGAAAAGAGTAGACGAATTATTAATCGAGCAATTATTAGTAGAGGATAAAGCAGAAGCCTTATCGTACGTTTTGGCTGGTAAAGTTTTCACTCGAGATGAAATAAAAATTTTAACTGCCGGTGAAAAACTCCCTGCTCATACTGAATTATATATTAAAGGTAAAGAGAAAAAATATGTCAGTCGCGGTGGTTTGAAATTAGAAAAAGCACTGGACTATTTTAATATTGATTTACAAGATCGTATTGTGTTAGATATTGGTGCATCTACCGGTGGGTTTACGGATGTTTCTTTAAAAAATGGAGCAAAACTCGTTTATGCTTTGGATGTTGGAACCAATCAATTAGCGTGGGAATTACGTAATCATGATCAAGTAGTTGTTATGGAACAGACAAATTTTCG
>CAZTXI010000087.1:0-6411 GCA_964617265.1 uncultured Carnobacteriaceae bacterium
AAGACAGCTGTCTCAGAACAGTACTGTTCAATACATCCGAGATTTCCACAAGAGCATTTCAACCCATTTGGATATAAAATAGTATGTCCAATTTCACCGCTTCGACCCTCATGCCCTCGATATAACTTTTCATCGATGATGATTCCAGCACCAACCCCGGTATGGATACTACAAGTAATCAGGTTGGTGTGCTCATTGTCCATACTCGCTTCAGCTAGGGCAGCCAAGTTTGCTTCATTTTCAATATAAATCGCCATGTTTAATTTACTTTCTAATTCAGAGGCTAAATCGACTTCATCGATATTATACTTTGGTGTGAAAATAATCTGATTGTCTGAAATAACCCCATGAATTGAAAGAGCCAGTCCAATGATTCCAAATGGTGTTTCAGGCAAACCATTTTTAATATTTTTAACAATTACACTAATTTCATCTACGATATTATCTTTCGTGATCTCAATCATTTTAGAGTCATACCTTGTCATTTCACCATTCAGGAAATTAATCATATAACTTATTTTATCGTAACGAATATCAAAGCTAAGTGAGAACCCACCTAGCTTATTTATTTTTAGTAAAATCGGTTTTCTACCGCCTGCTGACGAACCATTTCCGATTCCCGTTTCTACAACATAGTCGTTATCAATTAAATCTCTTACGATTTCAGATACCGTAGCTTTATTTAGTTTTGTCTTCTTAGATATTTCAGCTCGAGATACTTCGGGATTATTCATAATTTCAGAAAGAACAATCTGAACATTGTGTTCCCTCATAATAGTATGGCTTGTTATCATCTTCCAATCATCCTTCCATCACAATAAAGAAAATTAAATCAATTAGTTATTATAATAAACCAACTATACCATTATTGATTATTAAAAGAAACTATAGTAAGTATAGAAAATAAACCTTGATAAATAAAGCGTTTTCAATTATTGTTTAACTGGTTAGTTTATGATGTTAACTAACTGGTGAGATTTTATGGAAGGGAACTACTTTTATGGATGTAATTATTAAATCGTTTGGCAGTTACAATGGAGTAGAGTATGACGAAATTGAGATTAGTAATGGAAATCAATTTAAAATAAGTTTTACAGATTTAGGAGCGAGGATCAATAGTTGGTCGATACCAATGGACCTTAAAGCTTTTAGAAATATAGTATTGGGTTATAAAAATTCAGAAGAGGTGTTTTCTACGCCTAATTTATTCTTTGGCGCAACTGTCGGTAGAGTAGGAGGGCGAATTTCCAAAGGGCAGTTTAATCTTAAGGATAAAAACTACCAATTGACCCAAAACGATAATGAGAACCATTTACACGGTGGCAGTGAAGGTTTGGACTTAAGAAAATGGTTATATAATATTCAAAAATATGAGGATCGAGTAGAAGTTGAATTCAGTTATGTAGATGAAGATGGCCAGAATGGTTACCCAGGTACTTTGGAAATAATCGTTACTCATACCGTTTATAATTATAATAAATGAACAATAACTTATCATGGTAAAAGTGATAAAACCACAATTTTTAATCCTACTAACCATGTTTATTTTAATTTGAATGGGGACAATCATCAGAATATTGAAAATCATATTATACAAATAGATGCAGATTATTATCTCACTGTTGATCAAGAAAATTTACCAATAGGTATACTTGAATCTGTAGAGAGTGCACCATTCGATTTAAGAATAGGTAGAAAGTTTAATGAGCTATTAAAAATGAATGATCCCCAATTTGGTATTCACAAAGGGTTTGATCATCCATTTATATTAAACGATTCAAAAAAACAAGAAGCATTAGAGAATACTAATAACTCCATTAAGCTCTTTATGAATACTACTGAGCCTTGTGTTGTAGTACATACTCATAATGAGGCTCGAAATCATTTACACTCCTGGGACAATCCGTTAGAAAAGTATTCTGGTATTGCATTGGAGGCCCAGAAAGAGCCAGATACAATTAACCATAAAGAATTTCATTCTATTGTATTAGAACCAGGGGAAGTTTATTTCAGTGAAACATCTTATGAAATAAAAATAAAAACATTATGTAAGCGCTTGACATGCTGCAAGAGTTCGCTTATACTCTAGTTAGTTAGGGAAACCAACCAATTGAAATGGTGTGAAATCCACCCGAAAAAGAATATTAAGTGAGAGGATGATCATGATATATGGCTTATGTTTTAGGGCTAGATTTGGGCACAAGCGGACTTAAAGGATTACTAGTAGCTAAGAGTGGAACTGTGGTTGCAACTGCTACAGTAAGTTATCCATTAGAGACACCGATGAGAGGTTACAGTGAACAAGATCCTAAATATTGGTACGAAGCAAGTATCGAAGTGATGAAAGAAATTATTCACTTAGTTCCAGATGCTGCGAAAAAAATAGAAGGAATCAGCTTCTCAGGTCAAATGCATAGTTTAGTGGTTCTAGATGAAAGTGGTGAACCTCTGAGAAATGCAATCTTATGGAATGATGTACGCACGACGGAACAATGTGAAAGAATTGTAGATGTATTAGATGATGATTTAATCAATATTACAAGGAATAAAGCTTTGGAAGGATTTACCTTACCGAAAGTACTTTGGATACAAGATAATGAACCAGAGATCTGGAAACAAACACGAATGATTTTACTTCCTAAAGACTATTTAAGGTATAAACTGACAGGCACTTATGAAATGGATTATTCAGATGCAGCCGGAACATTGTTATTAGACGTTGAAAAGAAACAGTGGAGTAAGCCAATTCTTGAGACATTTAATATTGATCCAGTCATTTGTCCAAAGTTAGTAAATGCAACAGATAAAACAGGTTATTTAAAAGAAGAAATTACAAAAGACTTAGGCATTGAAAATAACATTCCAATATTTGCTGGTGGAGCGGATAATGCTTGTGGAGCAATTGGAGCAGGTATTGTTCAAGAGAACCAAGCCATGGCAAGTATTGGAACATCCGGTGTTTTCCTGAGTTATGAAGAAAGTGGAAATAAACATTATGATGGACACTTACACTTCTTTAATCATGTGATTCCAAATAAATTCTATTCAATGGGGGTGACATTAGCTGCAGGAAATAGCTTAACGTGGTTCAAAAACCAATTTGCAAACAATGAATCATTTGAAGAGTTACTAGAGAATATTCATAGTATTCCAGCAGGATCAGACGGTTTGCTTTTTACGCCTTACATTTCAGGTGAACGCACGCCATACACGGACAGTAATATCAGAGGGTCATTCATAGGAATAGATATAGCCCATACGCGCAATCATTTCGCACGCTCTGTATTAGAAGGGGTTACCTTCTCACTGCGCGATTCGCAAGACTTAATGCGAGAATATTCGGGCAAAACATTTGATGAAATTGTCTCAGTTGGAGGTGGCGCTAAAAATAAAGAATGGCTTCAAATTCAAGCCGATATTTTTAACACACCCGTTGTAACCTTAGAGACAGAACAAGGTCCAGGTTTAGGCGCAGCGATGATAGCGGCTGTTGGAACAGGATGGTTTGTTGACTTTAACGAATGTGCAGACGTATTCGTAAACTACCAAGAGAAAATTATACCGAATAGTAAAAATGTCGAAAAATACGAAGGAACTTATAAAGTATATAAAAAAATTTATGAAGCTACGAAGGGTTTAAATGACCAATTAACTAAAATATAAATAGAAAATGAAGGGTGGACTATTATGTCTTATTTTGAAAATGTAGAAAAAATTAAATTTGAAGGGGCACACTCAAAGAATCCATTAGCGTTTAAGGTATATGATCCAAAAGCAATAGTTGGAGACAAAACAATGGAGGAACATTTAAAATTCTCTGTTGCATACTGGCACACATTTACAGAGGATTTAAGTGACCCATTTGGTGTAGGAACAGCCATCCGTCCCTGGGATAAATATACGGACCCAATGGATAAAGCGAAAGCAAGAGTAGAGGCTGCGTTTGAATTATTCGAAAAACTAAATGTCCCATACTTTGCTTTTCATGATGTAGACATTGCGCCAGAAGGAAAGACATTACAAGAATCATTTGATAACCAGGACACGATTGTAGCTTTAATTAAAGAACACATGAAAGACAGCAACGTAAAATTATTATGGAATACGGTCAATAACTTTACGCATCCACGTTTTGTACATGGAGCAGCGAGCTCAAATAATGCAGACGTGTTTGCTTATGCTGCAGCAAAAGTTAAAAAAGGCTTAGAAATTGGTAAAGAATTAGGTTCTGAAAACTATGTATTCTGGGGTGGTCGAGAAGGTTACGAAGACTTACTGAATACAGATATGAAGTTAGAACTAGACAACTTAGCTCGCTTCTTCCATATGGCTAAAGACTACGCGAATGAAATTGGCTATGAAGGACAGTTTTTAATTGAACCAAAACCAAAAGAGCCAACAACTCACCAGTATGATTACGACGTACAATCGAGTCATGCATTCTTACAGAATTATGGACTAGATGATGTCTTTAAATTCAATATTGAAGCAAACCACGCGACATTAGCAGGTCATACATTTGAGCATGAAATTCGTTACTCACGCATTAACGATATGTTAGGATCGCTAGACGCGAACCAAGGTCATCCACACTTAGGTTGGGATACAGATGAATTCCCATCAGACTTATATACAACGACTTTAGCAATGTATGAAGTGTTAAAAAATGGTGGAATCGGGCGAGGTGGATTGAACTTTGACTCAAAAGTGAGAAGAACATCATTCGAAGCGGAAGATCTATTTAAAGCACATATTGTTGGTATGGATAGCTACGCATTTGGTTTACGAGTAGCTCACCGTTTAATTGAAGATAAAGTATTTGAGAACGTCATTTCATCACGTTATGGCAGCTTTACGGAAGGTATTGGGAAAGAAATCGTTGAAGGGAAAACAGACTTCAAGAGCTTAAGTAACTATGCATTAGCCCTACCTAAAATTAAAAACGAGTCTGCTCAACTAGAGGTTATCAAAGCAACATTAAACCAATATATTCTGTTAGAACTTTCTAAATAATAGAATAAATCTTATATGAACCAGTATAGATGGAAGCAACAATTTGATTTAAATAAAAACTCATAATTTATGACTCACCTCCTCCAAAAGCCAAGCAAATGAACGAATCATTTGTTTGGCTTTTATATTTTTTTACACAGATGGGTTATTTTTTTAAAAGCGCTGTCATAAATGTTAAAATAGAAACACTGAATATAAATAATACGAAATAAATAAGAAAGTTGGATAAGAGCATGTCAAAAAAACAATTAAAGGCTTTAATTAACGGTTCAGATATTCGTGGAATTGCTGTGACGACTGAAGAGCATGAAGCGAATTTAGAAGAAGAGGAAGTCAAACGAATAGCTACTGGATTTTTAAAATTATTGAAGATTGATAAAAATATTAATGAGGATCCTATACGTATCGCTATTGGAATGGATAGCCGCATTACAGGCCTCAGTATTAAAGATACGCTGACCGAAACGTTCACCCAAGCTGGAGTAACAGTGTTAGATGCTGGGTTGGCGACAACGCCAGCGATGTTTATGGCAACACAATTTTCTGAAATTGATGCGGATGCAGGCATTATGATAACAGCCAGCCATTTACCTTACTTCTATAATGGTCTGAAATTCTTCACAAAATCTGGTGGAGCGGAGCATGAAGACATCGTCAAAATCGTTGAATATTCTGATTCAGAAGTTATTTCAACAAAGATTGGTGAGGTTGAAACGATTCCTTTGATTGATTACTACTCAAAAGATATGGTTCGTAAAATACAAGAAGGTTCTGAAATGAAGAAACCACTAGAAGGCCTCCGTATCGTATTGGATGCTGGAAATGGAGCTGGTGGATTTTTTGCGAAAGACGTTTTAGAGCAACTAGGCGCTGATACAACTGGTAGCCAGTTCTTAGATCCGGATGGCCATTTCCCAAATCATATTCCAAACCCTGATAATAAAGAAGCGATGGCAAGTATTCAAAAAGCTGTGTTAGATAACCAAGCGGACTTAGGGATTATATTTGATACGGATGTCGACCGCGCGGCGGTTGTTGATAATACAGGACAAGCGATTAATCGAAATAACTTAATTGCTGTACTTGCACATATTGTTTTAGAAGATGAGAAAGGTGCAACGATTGTGACAAACTCACCAACGACATCGCATTTGAAAACATTTATCAATGATCTAGGTGGAGAGCAATACCGTTATATTTCAGGCTATCGAAATGTGATTAATAAAGCGATTGACTTAAATGAGGAAGGTGTTTCAACTCCATTAGCGATTGAAACAAGTGGACATGCTGCATTCCGAGAAAACTATTTCTTAGATGATGGTGCTTATGTTGTTGCTAAAATCTTAATGCTCCTCCCGGAATTAAATAATGAAGGAAAGACCTTAAGTGATTTAATTC
>CAZTXI010000088.1:0-6303 GCA_964617265.1 uncultured Carnobacteriaceae bacterium
GAGCCGTATCATAAATAAGTATAGAAAATAGGATAATATTTGTAAGATTATAAATAACAAAAACACAATCTACATAATCGTAATCATGTAGATCGTGTTTTTGCTATTTTATATTAAGAACTAAATAAAGAATTTAGCGATAGAAAAAATTTATGATAAATTATTTACAAGCGTGTGTTTCACACGGACAAATGTTATACTGATAGCTTCGAAGCACATAAAGGAAAGCAGGAAAATATAATTAAAAAAACATTTGAAAATTTTGGACTTAGCTCTGAAATATTAGACGCATTAACGAGTTTACGCTACTTTCACCCGACACAAGTACAGGAATCGGTTATACCGGTCGCTTTAGATAAAAAAGATATTATTGTTGAATCACAAACAGGTAGTGGGAAGACTGTTGCTTTTGGAATCCCGCTAGTGGAACAAGCAGAATGGGAAGAAAATAAACCACAAGCGTTAATTTTGGTTCCGACTCGAGAATTGGCTCTACAAGTTCAAGATGACATTATGAATATCGGTCGTTTAAAGCGAATAAAAGCAACGGCAGTATTTGGTCAATCGTCATTTAAAACACAAAAATCAGAGTTGAGTCAAAAAAGTCATATTGTTGTTGGTACCCCTGGTCGCATTTTAGAACATTTAAAAGAAGGCACGCTAAATGTTGAAAAAATAAATAGTTTAGTTCTAGATGAAGCAGATGAAATGTTAAACATGGGTTTCATCGATCAAGTCGAAGATATTATTAAATATTTACCGAAAGAACGTCAAACGATGCTGTTTTCAGCAACGATGTCCCCTCAAATTAATCAATTAACGAGTTTCTATATGAAGGCTGAACGTACATCAGTGAAGATGGATTCGACGGAAGAGAATACGCCAAATATTTTACACTCTTATGTGAATGTAAGAGAAAAATTCAAAGTAAAACAATTATTCGATTTATTAGTCGTTGAAAATCCAGATACTTGTATTATCTTTTGTAATACGAAAGATGCAGTGGATGATGTTGTAAAATATCTAGATAAATTTGATTTACCAGTCGATAAATTGCATGGTGGAATGGATCAAAATGATCGACTGGATGTTTTAGATGAATTCCGTGCAGGGAAACTTCGTTACATGGTCGCAACAGATGTTGCTGCGCGTGGAATCGATATCGACAACATGACTCACGTTATTAACTACGATGTACCTTTTGAAAAAGAAAGCTATACACATCGAACAGGACGCACGGGACGAGCTGGAAAAGCAGGATTAGCCTTAACGATGGTCAGCGAAGCCGATCAGAAACGTTGGCAAGAAATTCGTGACTATGCATTTGGGGAAAAAGAATCTGTTACAGAAGTTCTTCTACCTAACGAACGTGCTGTTACTCGTGCAAAGTCTGCTTTTGAAAAAAAGGCAAACACAAAAGTTGCACCAAAAGTTTCAAGAAATAAAGAACTGAATAAACACATCACTAAGATTTATTTCAATGGTGGGAAAAAGAAAAAATTACGTGCAGTAGATTTTGTTGGAACACTGACAAGTATCAAAGATATTGCAGCTGAAGATATTGGTATTATTACAATCCAAGAAAATGTTAGCTATGTTGAAATTATGAATGGCAAAGGTCCTTATGTAATTTCTGAAATGCAGAACCGTACAATTAAAGGGAAAAAATTAAAAGTTCGTAAAGCTCATAAATAATTTGTTGAGTTGATAATCAACACTAAAAAATGGTCGCAAATCCTATTTTATCTCGAAAAGACCATGAAATAAGCATTTGCAAAGTATAATTTAAATGTTCGCAAGATGGTCGCAAAAGTTGTAAACTATTATTATAGTGATGGATAAGAAATAATTATATTTATTCGAAAATATTGGAAGGCTTTATGAACTAATATGATTTATGACTTAATAAATATAATTAGAGAAATATACTCGTAAATATATCATGTCCTATTATAGAATGAATAAAGGTGGAGATTATATGAGAGATATGTTCAAAGGAAAAAGAGTATCGAATAAGCCAATTGGATTTAAATATGAGAAAATTAACCATACGCCATTACAACTAAGTGAAGAAAAAGAATTTGATTCATTTTTTGAAGAAGTAATTGGTCGACTACCTAAAAAGACTACTAACGTAATACTTAAAGCTTATGACAAATCAAAAGTTCAAGCGGATAAAATCATGGATAAAACTCGGGCACGTTTTGATGAGATATTTGATGAGTTTTTAGAAGGAGTAGATATTGATGTTCGTAAAAGAGCACATACGACTATTCATGCAGCGTCATTAACTTCTGCAATTATCGGTTGTTCTCCAATACCATTTTCCGACGCGTTTCTCTTGGTACCTGTACAATTAACAATGATGGCACGTCTGCACAAACTATTTGGTCAATCGTGGTCAGAAAGTATGGGAGTGGCAATATCTCGTGAGTTAATTGTAGTTGGGTTAGGGAGGAGTGTTGTTGGTAACGTAATGAAACTAATTCCTGGAGTTGGTAGTGTTGCTGGAGCTGCAATTAATGGAACAGTTGCAACTACGATTACTCAAGCACTAGGCTGGGTAACTGTTAAACAATTGAATGAAGGAGTAGACATTTTTGATGATGTCATGTCTCTGCAAAAACAATTTGAAGGTTTAGTAGGCACGCTGAAAAGTTCCCAGAAACATAAAAAATAATAAGTTTAATAATCCTGTAGCCTTAAAAAGAGGTTACAGGATTTTGTCATTTATATTGAAACAGTAAAAGAAACCTATTGATTATGTTATAGTTCTTATATAAATAAATCTAAAAAGTGTACAATATTTAGATAGAAAAAAGGACAATTTCCAAAGGAGATTATAAATCTATGAATTGGTTACTCTTAGGACAAATCTTTATTATTAATTTTCTCTATATTACGTTGAATACGATTCGAGTGATTTTAACAATGCGAGGGTATCGCAAGGTTGCCCCTTTTATCGCGATGATTGAAATTGTTATTTACACACTTGGTTTATCGATGGTTATGCAATATTTATCGGAACCGATTTATCTAATTGTTTATGCGCTAGGTTTCGGAATTGGTATTTATACCGGTATGATGATTGAAGACCGTCTAGCACTAGGTTATTCAGTAATCTACATTATTACGGATTCGGTAGATCACACTTTACCCAATCATTTAAGAGAATTAGGCTATGGTGTTACGATTGAACGAGGGTATGGACGTGATGGGGAACGTTTAGTTTTAACGGTTTTAACGCCCCGGTCAACGGAGAGAAAATTATATCAAGCGATTGATGAATTAAGTCCGACTGCATTTTATTATTCATCCGAAGCGAAGTATATTCAAGGTGGATTTTGGACGAAAAAGATTGAACCCCAAAATATTATTGAGCCAACAGATATACCAGATATACATTTAGAAGCGGATGAATTCATGTCAAAAGATGATTACCAAGAAGACGGTCATCCGAAACATAATACCCAAAATTAAATAATCAAATAAAACCATGAGAATCCAAAACAGGTTCTCATGGTTTTTAATTATTTTTATTGTTTTATTTAGCGTGCAGTCCAACCGCCATCTGCTGTAATGATTGCTCCATTTACAAAACTTGATTCATCCGAAGCAAGGAATCCAGCGACTTGTGCAATCTCATTCGATTCAGCTAGTGGACCTGGTCCAGCATTTTCTAATGCTTTGTATCCTAAGCCACTTGGTTTTGTAATCGTTGTTTGAATGTTTGTTTTTACGCCACCTGGTGCGATAGCATTACAGCGAATTTTTCCAAAAGTTCCATATGTTGCTGCAATATTTTTTGTAAGTCCAAGAAGGCCATGTTTAGATGCGGTATAAGCTGCTCCACCACGACTACCAAATAATCCACCGACAGAAGCATTATTAATAATGACACCACCATGTTCTTGTTTGTCCATTACTTGAATAGCCGCTCTAGATAACTTCATTGGACCCGTTAAATTGACTGAGATAACTTTATCCCACTCATCATCGATGATTTCACCAACAGGAATAAAATTGTCTAATATTCCTGCATTATTGACAAGAATATCTAAACCTTCATAAGTATCCATGGTCGTTTGGATTAAATAATCGACGTCTTCTTGAACGGATACGTTAGCAACAATTCCTAAAGCTATGCCATCATTTTCTTTAATTTCATTTACAACATGATGCACCGCTTCTTCGTTAATGTCAGATACAACAACTTTGGCACCTAAATCAGAAAAATGTAATGCAATTGCTTGTCCCATCCCTGAACCTGCACCAGTGACAATAGCAACCTTATCTTTTAGTTTCATGAATGTTCCTTCTATGGTTTTAATATTCTTCTTCCCTTAAAGATAGCAAATTAATATCCATACGTAAATCATTTGTTAAAACATTCACAAAAAACTTCAAACAATTGATTTGATAATGGTTTTGATAGGAGTAAACAAGAAATATAAATGTATATACGATTTATTTTTGTGTTATAATTTTGATAACAAGGGATTTAAAATTCAAGTATAAGTGAGGGATGCCTATGCCTAATAATAACCATAGAATGTTAGAGAATAACCAAGCCCAAATGATTCTTCAAAAAATGGTAGAAGCCGGTCGTATCGGTCTTTTTTCATGGGATTTTGAGAATCAACACTTCGATGTGATGGAGACGTTCACAGGAAAAAGCTTTAATGAAGTTCGAACCCTTGAAGATTTTATTAATGAAATGGTCTTTCATAAAGATCGTCTAACTGCCCTTCAAGATTTAGAGAAATTTATGGAGGATAAAACCCAAAGTTATCAGAGTACATTTCGTATTATTGATTTTTATGGAAATATTCGCTGGCTTTTTATAAAAGGGACAATGGTATCTGAAAAATTTATGCGAGCCATTATGTATGATGTAACAGAAGGCAACTTACAACAAGGGCATGACATGACAACAAATTTAATGAACAACGTCACGTTTACACGAAAACTGAAAAATATTGTTGCATATGCGAAAGAACACAATCAACATGGAGCGCTATTGTATATCGATATTGCGAATTTCCACGTCATTATTAATAAGTATGGTTTTGATTTTGGTGGACGTATATTATATAAAGTCAGTCGAATTTTATTAGAATTTATAAGTACAAAAGATGATATTGCCCGGTTTCCATATGATAAATTTATGATTTTATTAAATAATATTACGGGGCTTCCTGAAGTTGAATTGACCGCAAAAGCCATCAGCACTCTTTTTGAAGAGCCACTTACAATTAATGGTGAACAAATATATCTAAATATTAATATCGGTATAACGTTATTTCCAGAAGCGAGTTCTGATGTGGAAGAGTTAATCCGTTTTAGTGCCTTTACCATCAATCATGCTCGCCAAACAGGCAACGACGGAGCTGTGTATTTTAATTCAGAATTAATGGCTACTTATAATCGTGAAATGGATATTGAGAATGAATTACCAAGTGCCATTAAGAATAAGGAATTGTCATTGGTTTACCAACCACAGCTGGATTTAAAGCACCATGAAATTAGCGGATTTGAAGTATTAGTGAGATGGACAAATAAGAATTTAGGTCCTGTTTCACCAGCTGAATTTATTCCTATCGCAGAAGACAAAGGCTATATCGTCGCAATTGGCCGCTGGATTCGTGAAGAGAGTATTAAAACCGCTCGTAAATGGTTAGATATGGGGATTACATTCAATAAATTCTCCATTAATATCTCCACGGTTGAAATTTCACAAAAAGATTTTAAAGAACATTTAGTGTATTTATGCCAACGTTATGCTATTGAGCCAGAGATGGTGGAGTTAGAAATAACAGAGCGGACGTTCATGGCAACGGAAGATGATGAAGACAACATTTTTACTGAAATTGAAAAAGCAGGATTTAAAATAGCACTAGATGATTTTGGTACAGGCTATTCAAATCTAAGATCCTTAACATCGTTTAATATTGATACCTTAAAATTAGATAAATCCTTAATCGATAATATTAAAGATATTAAACAAAGACATATTATCAAAGGAATTCTTGGAGCGAGAAATTATCTTTATTCTGAAATAGTTGCTGAAGGTGTAGAGGATAAAGAGACGCTAAAGATTTTATCCACACTCGGATTTGACACGGTTCAAGGCTATTATTTTAGTAAGCCATTATCTAAAAAACAAATGGAACAATTTTTCCTAGGGTTTAATAAAGAAGAAAAAATTGAATAATGCTACAGACACTCATTGTGAAATGGGTGTTTTTTAAACGATTGTCTTTTTACTACCAATGCCGGTTGCGCCATTACACATCTTATACC
>CAZTXI010000089.1:0-6257 GCA_964617265.1 uncultured Carnobacteriaceae bacterium
ACTGTACGAACATCTCCTAAATAATCAAAATCCCAAACTTCTTCAAGTAAATGTTCTCTTGTCATTACTTGACCTACATGTCGAGCGAGATAGTATAGTAATTCGAATTCTCGATGGGTTAATTCAATTGTTTCTTCTTTTTTTGTTACATAATAAGCATCTGGATGAATAACCAATTCGCCTATTTGAAGATCATTTGTTTCAACTTCTGTATGTTCTGGTTCCTGTGTTGTCGACTGACGGCGTAAGTTGGCCTTTACTCGAGCAACTAATTCACGATTAGAGAATGGCTTTGTTACATAATCATCTGCACCCAATTCTAACCCTAGAACTTTATCAATTTCTGTTTCTTTAGCTGTAACCATAATAATTGGCATGCTGTGCGTTTTACGAACTTCTCGAACCACTTCTAAGCCATCAATTTTTGGTAACATAACATCTAACACAATTAAATCAGGATTCTCTTCTTCCACTTTTTCCAGTGCTTCTTCACCATCAAAAGCAGTTACTATATCGTAGCCTTCTTTTTCCAGATTAAATTTAATAATATCTGAAATAGGTTTTTCATCATCAACTACTAATATTTTCTTCATATCGCGTCTCCTCAATTTTAAAAAACTATATTTTGTTCGCTATTTAAATTCGAGAATTTCATTTTTTCATCTTTAAATTATACCATACGCCAAAACCCTTTGCAATTAAGCGTTTCCAGGCAAAGAGCCGGATAAAATTTATTCTATTCGTTATTCTTGAATATTCACATACATAGCCAAAGTTTCATTAGCAACTGCTTCTTCTGTTGGGAAGATCGTTAGTTCAAAAGAATGTTTTGAACCATCTAATAGTACTACCGCGATCACCGGATCAAATCCTTCATCGCAAATTAGTTTCGCATCAAACTCAATTAAAGGATCACCTTTTTTCACTGGCATTCCCTTTGAGAGGGTTGTTTCAAAACCTTTTCCTTTCATTTCAATAGTGTCGATACCCACATGGATAAGTAATTTTATGTCTTCTGAAATCGATAAATATACTGCATGCTTTGTTGGAGCAATCTGCCCGATAACACCATCTACTGGAGAATATACAATATTACCCGCTGGTCGAATGGCAAATCCATCACCAATCATTTTTTGTGCAAAAATTTGATCATCTAACTCGTCTAAAAGTACAATTTCACCATCCGTAACGGCTAACACTTCAAAATCCTTCATATTATTTCCATCTGACAAGCTGAAACAACTCCCTTTTTATATTGACTAATCGCTTTATTTTTAAATCCTTAACTACCTTTTTAGTTTATGTATTTTGCTTTTTTTGTTATTGTATAACTAACGATAATTCATTTTTACTAAAATAACAATTATTATTCGACTAGTTTAACGTAAAAAGTTTAGAAAAGAGGTATTTATATGAGTTCGGGAAATATTTTAGTCATTTCTATTATAGCTCTTTCATTTGTATTAATTATAGTCACAGCTATTTTAACCTATAAAAAAGTACAACCCACTCTTCAAGAAATTAAAGAATTAAATGACACAATCAATCAAAAGAAAAATATGTATACTCAAGATGTTGATCACATTACTGACCGAGTAAATGAAATAAATCAAAAAGCACAATTTATTCAACAGAATGCTGAAATCAAAACAAAGCACTTCCAAGATTTAATGGACGAACAAGGACAATTCCAAAATTCTCTTAATTATCTTAAAGGTCATGCTGGAGAATACTCTTCGGGTATTGCTTCAAACATAAAAGATGAATTAAAAGAAGATGGTCCAAAAATAGTAGAAACATTTAAACGAGCTTTCAAAAAAACTGCACAAAAACAAAAAGTACGCTATAAAAAATAAAGTTAAAGTGAGAGTGAATACAGTATGAAGAAAAACAACTGGGGCTTAACACTATTAGTAGGTGTTGTATCTGCAGGTGTCGCATTATTATTTGCACCAAAATCAGGTAAAGAATTACGTGACGACATAAAAAATAAAACACTTGAAACAAAAGACTCTATACAAGATAGTGCCGAACATCTAAAAGAAGATTTTAAACAATCTTATTTCGAAGCTGCTGAAGAAGTTGAGAATGAATTGTTAGCGTTAGATAAACGTCAACGTGAACTAAATGAAACAATCGCTTCAATTGAAGAAGATTTAAGAAATTAATAAAAAAAACTGCCCTAAACGAAACTATTCGTTTAGGGCAGTCTTTATTTATGCACCTGGAATTTGACTTTCAGGGTAATATGTTAAAGAAGAGAACTTATTATATTCTTTTATGAATAATAATTTCACCGATCCACGAGCACCTGAACGGTTTTTCTCAATAAGAACTTCTACAACGTTATCTTCTTCCATTTCCTCTTCTTCTTCGCCTTCTTCCGCTCGATAATAATCTTCACGGTATAAGAATGCAACAATATCCGCATCTTGCTCTAATGATCCAGACTCACGCAAGTCACTTAGAATGGGACGCTTATCTTGTCTCTGTTCCACACTACGGGACAATTGTGATAATGCAATAACAGGTACTTCTAATTCCATCGCTAGTTTTTTCAACTGTCGTGAAATATCAGATACTTCCTGTTGTCTAGATTCTTTTCCAGAACCTTCAATTAGTTGTAAGTAGTCAATAATAATTAAGCCAATTCCACCACGTTCTTGTTTCAGTCGACGTGCTTTTGCGCGGATTTCAGAAACTCGAATTCCTGGTGTATCATCGATAAAAATATTTGCTTTTGACAGACTTCCCATTGCCACAAATAATTTTTCAAATTCTTCTTCGGTTAATTGACCGGTTCTTAAATTATTCGCATTAATTGTTCCTTCTGCACATAGCATACGGTTAACCAGTTGAGTTGCCCCCATCTCCAAACTAAAAATGGCCACATTTTCATCTGTTGATGTCGCAATATTTTGTGCAACGTTCAATGCGAATGCTGTCTTCCCTACACCTGGTCGGGCCGCTAAAATAATTAACTCATCTTCATGTAAACCAGCAGTCATTAAATCTAACGCTCGATAACCGGTAGATAAACCTGTAATTTCTTCCGCATTTTTATATAAATCATCAATTTCTTCCATACTATCACGAAGAACATCACTAATTTTTAGAAATCCACTACGATTTTTTCGCTCAGATACTTCTAATATTTTTTGTTCTGCCGCATCTAAAATAGACGCTACATCGTCTGATTCTTCATACGTTTCAGTAATAATATCATTTGATGCTTGAATTAACCGTCGTAACAAAGAACGTTCCTCAACAATTTTAGAGTAATATTCTATATTTGCTGCAGTAGGAACAACGTTTGCGATTTCAGCTAAATAAGCTGATCCCCCAACATCTTCTAACTGTTTATTCGTTTCGAGTAAGTTTGATACGGTAACAACGTCAATCTCTTCATTCTTCTCATTTAAATCAATCATTGCTTGGAATATTAATTGATGTGCACGACGATAAAAATCATGCGCTTGTAAAAATTCCATCGCTGAAATAAGAGCAGACGGTTGTAATAAAATAGATCCTAAAACAGACTGTTCTGCTTCAGTATTATGAGGAGGCATTCGGTCTCCTTGTATCTGCATAGCCAATTCGATCATCCTCTCAAATGAATCTTAAGTGTCAGCTTATATTGTAACAAATATCTAGTCAAATAAGCTCGTTTTTAAATAAATAGTTAAAAATACTCCCGTTCAAATAAAGAACGAGAGCATTTCAAATTATTTTTTAAATTATTCGTCCAAACCTAATGCACGAACTGTTAAAGCAGCTGTTACTTTGTTATGCAATTTAACTTCTACTGTTTGTGTCCCTAATGAACGCATAGGTATTTTTTGTGTAATTTTACGCTTATCAACTTTAATGTTCAGTTGTTCTTCAATTGTATCCGCGATTTTCTTAGTCGTGATTGAACCAAATAATCGACCATCATCTGATGCTTTTTCACGAATTTCGATTGGATTATTTTCTAAAATTTCTTTTTGTTTTTTAGCTTCTTCTAGAATTTCTTCTTGTTCTCTAGCAATAGCTTTCTTTTGTGCCTTAAGTGTACTCTTTGCTGCATTGGTTGCTTCTTTTGCTAAACCATTTTTGATTAAATAGTTTTGTGCATACCCAGATGCAACATTATGGATTTCACCTTTTTTACCTGTACCTTTTACATCTTTTAATAAAATTACTTCCATTCTCTTCACCCTTCTAAAGTATCTTTATTTTACGGATTCGATAATCTTTTCAACGAGTTCTTCTTTTACTTCTTGAATGGTTTTATCCTTTATCTGTGTGGCCGCATTAGTTAAATGTCCGCCTCCACCTAATTTTTCCATAATTCGTTGAACATTTACTGCACCTAAACTACGTGCACTAACTCCAATTGTGTCATCATTGATACGAATTACTACAAATGATGCTTCAACATCTGACATAGATAACATCGTATCAGCTGTTTGAGCAGCCATTACTTGTGTTAGTATTTCATCGTCTTGTCCCATTGCAACAGCCATTCCTTCTGCTACAAATTCAAATGTTTCAATGATTCCCATTCGCTTAATAAAATTCGCTGGGTCTTCTTTCAGAATGCGCTGAATTGTCGTCGTATTCGCTCCAACTGATTGTAGGTAACTAGCAGCATCAAATGTTCTCGAACCGGTTCTCAAGCTGAAATTATTCGTGTCTACGATGATTCCACCAAGTAACGCTGTGGCTTCAATTCGATTAATTGAGTTCCCATCCGTTGATACGTATTCGAATAATTCTGTAATTAGTTCGGCTGCTGATGATGCATAAGGCTCTACATAAACTAATATTGGATTATCAGGGAATTCATCACCTCTTCGATGGTGATCGATGATAACTAGTTTATTTGATTTTTTAATTAGCTGTGGAGCAATCGACATCGACGGTTTATGATGATCAACTAAAACTACTAAATCTTCACCTGTAATCTCTTGGTAAGCAGCTTCAGGAGAGATAATATTTTTAGCTGTTTCATGATATCTCATTACTTCATCTAATAAATTAGCGATGTCTTTTCCAATTTTATTTTGGTCGATAACAACTTTTACATCTTTATTTAACATCATGGCTATTCGAGCAATTCCCAGTGCTGATCCAATTGAATCCATATCGGGATAGTTATGCCCCATAACATACGTAGTTGGTGACTGTTTAATTTGTTCTTGTAAAGCTTCACTAATCATTCTAGAGCGAACGCGCGTTCTCTTTTCCATTGGGTTTGTATTTCCACCATAATAACGAGGTTCCTGTTCTACTTCTCGAACAATTGCTTGATCTCCACCACGACCAAGTGCTAAATCTAAATCTTTTTGAGCATAATTTGCTAGTTCTACAAAGGAAGCATCTCCATAAGAGAGTCCCATACTTATTGTTAAAGGAAGATTTCGTTTTGACGTATAGTCACGAATATTATTAACAATGTTAAATTTCTCTTCCTCTAAACGTCCTAATTCTTTATGACGTAATAATAATAAAAACTTATCATTATCGACACGCTTATAATAAATATTATGCTGTCTTGCCCAGTTTGATAAATAGGTCATGATTAAGCTGTTAAAGTTTGAAAGAGCTCGGTCATCCAAACCATTAGTCACTTCATCATAGTTATCTAAGAATAACCAACCTACAACTGATCGATTCTCATCCATTTCAATCTTAGCTTCCATATAATTTGAAATGTTTTCTAAATAAATTACATTATAATCTTTTTCAACTCTAATTTTATAATGTCTATTATTCCATTCAATATATGGATTTTCAGATAATGATTTTTCATCAATTGTCAGACCTAAAAATACTTCGTCAACTTTTTGTCCAATCATTGACTCTTCATTATTTTTTTGAAATGTTTGCAGATACGGACTTAACCATTCAATTTGATAATTATCATTATAAATGATAATGCCTACGGGTAGCTTGATGATTGCTTCTTGCTCTCCACGTTTAATTTGATAGCTTAGATTTGATATATATTGATCTAAATCTCGTCCTGTTCTTTGATAAACATAGAACGTTAAGAAATTTAGTACAACAAATAACAGTAATATAACTGCACCTATCCAAACGCTGGACAGCATTCCGATTATAACAATCGCAATCTGTATAAAGATTATTAAACCTACTAAACTTCTAATTGATGCTAAAGAAAAATAGGGTAATAACCTTTTTCCATTTGATGGTTTCATATGTACTCCTTTATTTTTCTATACTCCTCTTATTCTATCATTTTATATACA
>CAZTXI010000090.1:0-6242 GCA_964617265.1 uncultured Carnobacteriaceae bacterium
ATGATTTTCTTATGTTCGTACATATATTTTGTATGCATATCACTATCGAGCTCTAGATAAAGTTTTTCTGTGATCTTCTGAATTTCTTTTGATTCCGAGTGCATAAATGGCAGAAGCGTGAAACTTTTCTGATTAACGGGTTGCTTATTATAGTCGGGATGTTCAATGGCATGTTGGGCTAGTACGAGGGCTATCTCATCTTGCGTATAACTTAGATGGCTGCCACGATGTAAGTTTCGTGAGAATTGATCGAGCACAATAATTTCAGCTAGACGTCCTTCAAACGTATCTCGCCATTCATACAGTAGACCTTGCCGAGCTGCTTCCCAGGTTTCATAAAAACGTTCTCGAATTTCATTGTCAAAATCATCACTTTGCGTGTACCATAATTCTTCATTATCTTCATTAAACCAAAAGTCATATACTTCTTTTGCGGATACAATATTCACTTTATCACTCCTAAATTTTCATTCAATTAATTTTACCATAGTTTCAGGGGAATTAATCTTACAGGGCTTATGGGTAAAATGAGGGTAAGCAATGGTCCGTGCCTGTTTTTTGTGGTGACTATCCTTTCTGACTGTTCGCTTTCTACTTTTTGGTTTATACTAGGTCTACGATAACGAATAAGGACGGTTTATTATGGATAAAAAACGATATTCTAAAACGGATACTATTGTAAAACAAACTCTTGCTTTAACGATTCAAGCAACAAAAAAAGAAGTTTTCCACTACCTTGCAACAACGGAAGGTATTTCGACATGGTTCCCACAATTATCCATTAACAATGACGGTAATGAACAAGCGGTATTGTTTGATATGGGTGATGGTATGTTTGAGAAAATGAAATTATTGGATTATAAAACGGATGAGCATATTTCTTATGAGTGGGCAGCTGGAAAAATTGAATTTAAGCTAGCCGACTCTTCTACAGGAACACAATTAATATTAGAAGAAGAATTACCTGTTAACTTTACGGCCATTGCTGAAGATTTCACCGGCTGGTATGTTCAAATGTTAAACATTCAAAGTGTTGCTGAAACGGGTTCTCCTGCTAAGATGAATCGCGAGGAAATCATGCAAGTAAAAAAAGACATTCAAGCACAATTATAATTGAATTTTAAAAGAGGGACAGTGTATTTCAACTGCCCCTCTTTTGTTTTACGTATGACTTTTTACAGCTCTAATAATAGCTTCACAAGCTTCTTCGATGAGTGACCGCGGACAAGCTAGATTCATACGCATAAATCCTGCTCCTTCTGGCCCAAACCAATCACCGCCATCTAAACCAACTTTTGCATCTCTAAAGATAAGTGTCGTTAACTCATCTAAGGTTAAATCGAGTTTTCTGAAATCTATCCACAGTAGGTAAGTCGCTTCTAATTCATGAATGATTACTTCAGGCAATTCTCTTTTAAAATAATTCTTAACAAATTTCTCATTCTCATGAATATAGTCGATTACCGCTTCAAGCCAATCTTCAGACTCATCATAAGCAGCTGTTGCCGCTTCAAACGCGAATCGATTCACGATTCCAATACTGGCTTGCTCAAGCGTTCTTGCGAATTGCTGTCTTTTAACTTCATTTGAAATCACGACATAAGATAATTGCATACCTGCTAAGTTAAATGTTTTGCTTGGTGCCATCAAAGTAATTAGATTATCTAAATACTTTTCACTGATTGTACCAGCAGGATAATGTTTATATCCTGGCATGACCAGATCTGCATGAATTTCATCACTTACTACTAATACATTATGCTCTAAACAGATTTCTAGCATCTTCTCCAGTTCTTGTTTAGTCCATAAACGGCCAACTGGATTATGCGGTGAACATAATAGAAATAACGTTGTCTGAGGGTCTTTTGCTTTCATTTCAAAGTCTTCGAAATCAATTTCATAACGGCCTTGATCCGATAAAAGTAAACTATTTGACGAAACAGTGCGCCCATTATTAACGATCGCATCCGTAAATGGATAATAAACTGGACGTTGAATCATTACCTTATCACCTGGCCGAGTGAAGGTTTGAATAGCTATATTAAAAGCGGTAACTACCCCTGGCGTATTCAATAACCAGTCACTTTGAATAGTCCAATCAAAGCGGCGATCAACCCAATTTTTAAAGGCTTCCATATGCTTTGTGGTTCCACTGTAGCCATAAATACCATGTTCAGCAACTTTTACTAAGGCTTTTTTGATGGGTGGGGCTACTTCAAAATCCATATCGGCTACCCATAACGGTAAAGAATCTGTCACACCAAAATTTCCAAGTAAAATATCTGGATCCCACTTTATACTGCTCGTATCTGTACGATCAATGACTTTATCAAAATGATACATCCCTATTCCCCCTATGACTGTTTAATTACTACTTCTCCAGTATAGGATATTGGTTAAGGACATTACAAATCATATTTTAAAATACCTCAAAGAAAAAACCACTCCAATTTTGAAGTGGTTTATGTTTTATTAAATTTTTACGCCATACCAAAATGACATTAGATTATTATTTGTATTACAGAACTGAATTAAAATGGATTCTGAACCCGTTCCGTACATATAAGCATCAATTGCGCTGATTCCAATTGATTTTAAAACACCTTCACCATATTCATCAACATCGACTTTGTCGATCATTTTATAATTAAAGACGTTCCCATTACTATCTGTAACTGTAATAGTCGCTCCTACTCGAATACTTTTCGCCATGAAATTCATAACACCTGGGTTATGTCCTCCAAAATAAGTTGTTGCTCCATCATTACCATTAAAGGAATTTAATCCTGCGACAATTAAACCGGCATCGATACCAGATTGTAATTTCTCTGTACTCGCACGACCGTAGTTTGTGTATGATTTGAAGTTTCCGTTAATACCAATTTTATTGCTACCAATTTCTGGTTTTTTTGGTTCTGGTTTTGGTTGTGGTGCTGGCGCTGGTTTAGCCTCAGCTTTTTGAGAACTAGCTGGTTTAGCTTCAGCTTGTGGTTGTTTTTTGCTTTGTGCAGGCTTAGTAGCTGCAGATGTATTTTCTTGTGGTGCCTGAGTAGCTTTTTGAGCTACTTGTTGAGTGGCTTTCGTTGTTTCTATTAATTCTTTTTCAGCTTGAATAGCTTGTTCTTCTAAACGTTTTTCTTCTTCTGCTTTTTTAGCCGCAAGTTGTTCAGCTTCAGCTGCTTCACGTTGCGCTTTAATAATTTGTTTTTGATTTGAAGTGACTCGTTCATAATTATTGATTGAGCCTTCTATATCCATCGCATCACCTAATTTGTATGCGTATGGATGGCCGGGGCGTACCCGTGCGTTGACGTTTTGATTCGTCTCCGTTACTTGTCCTTCAATTCCTGAACCATCAACATGGTGAATTGAAAGTAGTCCAAAAATTCCGACAATAGCTAATCCAACAATTGTTATATATTTAGTCATACGAGCATGATATTTTTTCACTTATTAGTCCCCTTGTTTGTTTTTTTAAAAGAAAAATACCTATATACTTATAGGTATAAACTTTGTTGCATGAATTAAATTCACTTCGTTATTTTAGCATGTTTTATTTAAACGTAAATAGGGGGACCGGTTTCTTAATGAAACTGTCATTGAAAGCGTTTTTAACAGAATGTTAATTACACGATGTTTCAATTGTTACAAGAATATTACAAGGGCTGGTCAATTCGCTTCCAAACAATCTTTCTTTCAGGATGAAGAATATTCGATAATTTTAAAATATCTCCTTCGATTATAACTTTACGTGCCTGCTGTGTCCCTATATATTCAGGTATTAAACTTAAAGTAACGTGTGTCGTTAAGACATTCGTTTCTTCATCAAATGTAAAAGGTCCAGTATATGCATGGTAACCAAAACGTGCCATATCTTTTTCTACTTCAGTATTATATTGTTCTAAATTTTCCGGACTAATATTATCTTCTCGATTTTTGGCCATTATCTGAACAGCAGTATAGCCTTCTGTTGTGAATATAATTGTCCCTAATGCATCCGCTCCTAATGGATATAGCAGATCACCTGATATTGACTCCGACCGGTATTCAACTAAAGACCATGAGGTTCCTTTTAATTGTTCTAAAATAGACATGATGAATCCACTCCTAATTTCTCTATTTTTAATAGTAGATAAATTAATTCGCTATTGTTCTGTAGAACCTAATTGAACTGGGTGCATTGATCCGACTTCTTCAACTATTATCTTTTCACCATCATAAGTCAGTTTAGAAACACTCGCATTTTTAATGTCGCTAATTTCAGCAATTTCTGCTCCAGGAAAAAAGTCTAGAATAGCCGCAATGGTTACACCATGCGATACAATCAAAATGTTTTTCGCTTGCTGTTCGTAGGCTTCATAGCAAATTGCTTCAATTTCTCTAACTGCTCGCTCCTGCAAATGTTCAAATGTCTCAGCTGTTCCTGATTCATCAATTGAATAGGTCGCATTTAATAAATGTCGGACACGAAGTTCTTTAGTTGATAATTTTTCATTCAATAACGCAACATCTGGGCTACCTAGTAATACTTCTGTCCCCGCTAAAATCCGGTCCTCATTTAATCCACCGTCGAAATGACCAAAACTTATTTCACGTAAAGCTTTCCGTTGAATAACCTCTGGTTGTATATGGTTATTTTTAGACAGAATTAGTTCTGCCGTCGTCGTAGCTCTTTCTAAATCACTCGCATAAGCCGCATCAAAACGGATGCTTTTTAAGCCGATTCCACAGCTTACAGCAACTTTCTTACCTTCTTCTGTTAATGGACTATTTTTCCAGCCTTGCACGCGTCCCGTTTGGTTATAAACGGTTTGTCCGTGGCGCACAATATAACATGTTACTTTCTGCATAAAATAACCTTCCTATCATGAGTATGATTTTACGATCTTCATTTCACCTTATTATAAATGTCTTAAGAAACTTTCTGGATGATTCAAGAAATCCCTCGTTATATTCACATGCTCTAAATCTTCGTAAGGCTTCTGAACAATCTGATTCGCCTCTATAACATATAAGCTGGCTTCAGGAAAAGCCATTAAAATGGGTGAATGGGTCGCAATAATGAATTGGGCTCCTTCTTCTATGGCTGTTTTCATCATTGAAATAAGTGCTAGCTGATTAATCGGCGATAAAGGTGCTTCAGGCTCATCCAATAAATACAAACCATTTGGACGAAATCGCGTTCGAAATAAATCTAGAAAACTCTCTCCATGTGATCGAAATTCTAAACCTTCACCGTAAAGTTGTTCTAACTCATATAATGTTCGAGCATGTGGCATTTTAGCCAAAGGATCCTGACCACTCTGATCAATTTCAGCAATGGCAGCTCTTGATTCTTGCTTAACTTGCTTCGTGCGCTCAATAAACTGAATAAAATCATTCGCTTTGAAATAAAAACCAAGTTTCGATTTTGCATTCCAAGTGAGTTTCACCGATTGCGTTATCGCTTCTTCAAATAGTGAACGCTTCTTTGTTTCACCAATTGTAATTAAATCTCCTGCAGTTGCGATTGACTCGAGAAGGGTTGATTTACCCGTACCATTGTCTCCCACTAAAATTGTTACTGGTGCTGTAAATTCTAGTTTATCGACTGTTTTAAAAAGTGGTAAATTATAGGGATATTTGTGTTGTAAATCAGATGATATATGATATTGAACCGAACGTAATTGAAGCATCGACATCCCTCCGTTTTAGATCAGGTTATTTAGAGTATAGCATGACCGACCTATAAAACAGTGTTTTGTGAAATGAAAAAAGACTGGAAATTCCAGCCTTATTTTTTCACTAACCATGATTTTAAATACATTCGACCCATACCATCAATTGAAACTTCGATATCGTGGTCATTATACGGTACGTCTAAGATACTCAACTTTGTCGCTTTTGTACCTTGTTTGATACGGTCTGATCCCGATAATTTAATATCTTGAATAACCGTTACTGAATCGCCATCAAACAATTCGTTCCCGTTTGCATCGCGTACAATGGCCGCTTCTTTTGCTGCATCCATTTCAGCTTGTGTCCATTCGTGGGCACACATTGGGCAAATAAATAACGTACCATCTGTATACGTTAAATCACTCCCACACTGTGGGCAATCTGGTAATTGTTCCATAGTTCCTCCTTAAAATTGTACTTACTTCGATTATACCCCACCCATTTGAAATAAACAAAAAAGCGCCTAAAATGATTCTTGCGTTGGTATAAAATAATTATACACACGCTAGAACGCCTTGCGTTGG
>CAZTXI010000091.1:0-6164 GCA_964617265.1 uncultured Carnobacteriaceae bacterium
TAAATCCATAATTGCTTGTTCATTTTAATCAATTTATGGATTGAAATCAATTAAAATGGCGCTAGTTAATAGGGTTAATGGTTAGCTGATCGAGTATCTTTTTGGCGGTTTCTGAATTCATATGTTCCGCTTCTTGAAGTTTGGCGGCAACTTGATCGACGAATTCACCAGATGCCCCAACGCGAATAGCTAATGCACGAGATTGTAATCCCATGTGTCCTTTTTGAATTCCTTCTGTTACTAAAGCACGAATGGCTGATAAGTTTTGTGCGAGTCCAACACAGGTTAAAATACGTGAGAGTTCTTGCGCATTTGGCTCTTTCAGTAAGCGATAGGCAAATTGTGCGGTAGGATGAATCGATAATGTGCCACCAACAGAACCGACAGATAAAGGAATCGTTAATTCTCCACGTAAATGTCCTTTTTCATCTACAGTCCATTTTGTCAATGAACGGTATTGCCCACTTCTAGAAGCATAGGCATGAACACCTGCTTCAACTGCGCGCCAGTCATTTCCGGTTGCGACTAATACGGAATCAATTCCGTTCATCATACCTTTGTTATGTGTCACGGCGCGATATGGATCCACCGTTGCGAATTGTGTGGCTTCAACAATACGATCACGTACTTCTTCACCAGACATTGTTTTTGACGCTAAGTATTGTGGTTCAATCGAGCAACTTACTGTTACTAAACTTTCTGTTGAATAATTGGATAAAATATTCATCAGACTCTCGCCACCTGTTAATTCTTCTAAGTAAGGAGCAAGTGCTTCAACCATGGTGTTTATAATATTGGCGCCCATGGCTTCACCTGTATCAACCATCAAGTGCACGACAAAAAATGTAGGGGTGCCATATTCTTCGTCCGCTTCTAATATACGAACGGCAACTTTTCGAGCACCGCCACCATATTTTATGATGGAAGGATGAGCAGCATTCGCTAACTCAATTATTTTAGATTCATTTTCAGTAACTAATCGCTTAGCTTCTGCAATATCCGGAATATTTTTCAAAGCAACCTGTCCGATGAGTAAACGGGTTTCCATTTCAGTCTGAAAACCTCCAGATTGTGCAATCATTTTACCAGCGTTGCTTGAAGCAGCAACAATAGAAGGCTCTTCTGTAACCATCGGAATGAGTAATTCTTCGCCATCTACGACAAAATTTAACGCAATTCCAAAAGGTAACTCATATTTCGCCACGACGTTTTCAATCATTTGATCGGCCACGTCATTCGATAGTGCTAAGATTTCTTGATTTAGTGCGTCAAAATCCTCTTTTGAAATAACGCCCGCTTGATAAAGTGCTTCAATTCGTTCGCCACGAGATTTTTTATAAAATTTAGTTAAATATTCTTTTTTCATTAAAAGACAACTCCCTCTGACCATACATCCTCTTCATTATGGATGATTTATTAATGAAATGAAAGCTAAAAATCAGTCAAAAAAACGAGATGATTGCTCATCTCGCTAGTTAAATTATTCGTTATGTTCATGCTCATGTTCGCGTTCATTAATATGGATACGAACTTGATTTAAGATATCAAAAATATGGTCATCATCTAGGTTATAAATCATCGATTTTCCTTCGCGATGAGATCTTACTAGTCTAGAATCCTTTAAAATCCTCAGCTGATGCGATATCGCTGATTGCTCCATATTCATTTCACGCACAATTTCACTAACATTGCGCTCTTTTTCCTTCAATAAATATAAAATCGATAAACGAGTCGAATCGCTTATAATTTTGAAAAACTGACTAATGACTAAAATCTCATCCTGTTGTGCCATTTCTCTTTTTCCTCCTAATGATGAACGTCCGTACCTTATATTACCATGATTCTTTTAGTAGACAAAATTGTATAGCCATTTCTTTCAAGATGTTCATTTCACAAAAGAGGGAGAAGGTGTGTTTAAGATTAAGTTTCTTTGGTATATGCGTTATAATGATAATAGGAAATTTTCTTTAAAACCAAGGAGGAAATAAAATGAAACGTTTAATTAGTTGTTACCCGAGTGATTACAAGGACATGACACCAGAAGCGTTCAAGCAATCGATTTTGGCGAGTGAGGGCCGAACGATCATGGGTGAGTGGGTTGTTACATCTGCGCCGTTACTTGAAGGAGTAACCAATGCTGAAATGATGGCCGCATTTGGTGCGGATCTCTTAGTGTTAAACGAGTTTGACGTATTCGAAAAAGATATTGTTGGCATGGAAAAAATGGACAACCCTATTCAGCAATTAAAAGAATGGGCGGGTCGCCCGATTGGGATTAACCTAGAACCGGTTGAAGCGGATGCTGAAGGGTTAGAAGAACTTATCACCTTATCAAAAGGTCGTAGTGTTTCCAAAGAGAGTTTAGAAGCGGCAGAAAAATTAGGAGTCGACTTTATTATGCTGACTGGAAACCCTGCAACAGGTGTATCCATGACGTCAATTGAAGCCTCTGTTGAATTGGCTAAAACACACTATAAAGGACTTGTTTTTGCAGGTAAAATGCATGGAGCAGGTTTAGCGGAGGACATTATTGATGTCGAACAGCTAAAAATCTTTATGGAAAAAGGTGCAGATGGCGTATTAATTCCGGCAAGCGGAACAGCTCCTGGTGTTAGTGAAGAAAAAGCACGTGAAGCAACAAAAGCAGTTCATGAAATGGGTGGAATAGTTATTAGTACAATTGGTACAAGTCAAGAAAGTGCTGACCCAGCAACGATTCGTGAAATTGGATTAAGCAATAAACGAGTGGGTGTAGATGTTCACCATATTGGAGATGGAAGTTACGGTCGTATGCCTGATCCAGAAAATATTATGCAACTAGGATTAACCGTTCGTGGAAAACGCCATACGTATTTCAAAATGGCACAATCGTTAAATCGATAAAGAATAAAGGCAGGTGAAATACAGTGATAAATCATAAATTGAATAAAGAAGAGATTAAAAAAGGATTTGCGGGTAACCCAGATCAGTTAAATATTGTTGTATTGGATTATGTTTCCTCAACAAATGACATCGCTAAGCAACAGTTACGGGATGCACCAGAAGGTCTCTCGCTTATTGTGACCAATCGACAAACAGCCGGACGAGGTCGCAATGGAAAATCTTTTTATTCGGAACTTGAACATGGCTTGTATTTCACCTTAGCTTTTTTACCAAACACGGATAAAATTGAACACATTCCTTTATATACGCTACTTGTCGCAACAGCCCTTGTTGAGACATTGGAAACAATTTTGCCGGAACCTGTATCGATAAAATGGGTAAATGATTTATTTTATCAGGGCAAAAAAGTGAGCGGTATTTTAAGTGAAATGGTTTCAGGATTAGAGACAACTGATTTACCGGGAGTTGTTGTTGGTATTGGCTTGAATATTGCTGGCGATTTTTCGGATACGGATGACAAAGTTCAATCGGTTGCGGGAACGTTATTTGGGAAGCAATCACCTGCGTCATTTAATCAAAATGATTTTTTAACTGCTTTTTTAAATCAATTTCACCGCTACCATCTTTCATTTCACGAAAAAGGGTTTATGAAGGGTTATGAGGAACATCTGCTTGGGGTGGGGCAGGATGTGTTTTACACCATGAATCAGGAGCGCAAGCAGGGTGTGATTGAGGGGATAAATGCGGAGGGGCACTTGTTGGTGCGACAAGCTGATCAGTCGCTGGATGTGCTTTATGGACAGGAAGTTCATTTTGGCAGCACTCAATTTGTAAAATAATATAATATATGTATAAAACAGGAATGAACATGTGTTATAATCTAAATAATGAAAGCGTTTTATTTAAAGATAAATACTAAGTGGAAGGTGATTGCGCAGAGAATCATGTTGTAACTGGTGACTAATCGAACTGACAATTGAATACGAACAAGAAAGGGAGAAAGCGATGGCTACAAGGAAAGAATTTGAGGCAGAGACACTTCGTAAAGAAAATAAGTTGTTGTCTCCATTGAAATCGATTGTAGAAACGGCATTTTACGGAAATAATGTTCATAAAGTGAAGACGCTCGCTGAGGCCTATGAAATGGCACATGATGCACCCACTACGATTATTCTGGACCAAGGTGTGAAGCATACTGAGGAGCTTGGGTTACCAGATGATGCGAAAGTTCTTGTAGATAATGGCAGTAGTATTGTTGGACGGACGGCACGTGCTCGTCGGATTTATGGGAAGAATCCAGATGAGGATAAGAAATTAACCAAAATCGCTATGGATGCAGTTTTTGAGGGCAGTTATTTCCAGTTTGTTAGTGGATCTGCGGTTGTTGGTTTAGATGAAGAGTTCATGGTTCGCGCACATTTGATGCTTCCAGAGGAATATATCAGTAATTTATATTCATGGCTTGTGAATTTCCAGATTCTGGATAATCAATACTTAGAAAGATATAAAACGTCAAAAGAATATGAAGAAAATGATATTTATATATATGCTGATCCAAGCTGGACACATAAGGATTTCCCTGATGGTTTGGCTTATTTTGATACCAACCATAATGTTGCGATTATTTTAGGGTTACAATATTTTGGGGAGTTGAAGAAAGGTACGCTGACTTTAGCTTGGGGAACAGCTGCTCGTCAAGGTTATGTTGTGAGTCATGGTGGGCTGAAGGATTACAAGAAAGCGGATGGTAGCCACCATGTTGCTTCGTTCTATGGTTTATCGGGTTCCGGTAAGTCAACATTGACCCATGCTAAGCATGATGGTAAGTATGATATTACGGTCTTGCATGATGATGCGTTTATTATTGACCAAGCGGATGGTCAGACAATCGCGCTTGAGCCATCTTATTTTGATAAAACCAATGATTACCCCACGGGACATCGGGAATTAGATTATTCTGTCACCGTTCAAAACGTTGGGGTTACGCTAGATGATAATGGACATAAAGTGTTATTAACGGAAGATATCCGTAATGCGAATGGTCGAACGGTCAAATCGCGCTTCAGTACACCAAATCGGGTAGATAAAGTAACGGATCCGATTAACTCCATTTATTGGATTATGAAGGATGAAACATTACCACCAATTGTTCGCATTAAAGACCCAACACTTGCTTCTGCGATGGGCTGTACACTTGTTACGACTCGCTCCAGCGCAGAAAATGTTAAGAATGTTGGGGAAGTAGTTGTTTCACCATACGCGAATCCATTCCGTGTGTATCCGTTAGTGGATGACTATACTGCTTTTAAAGCCTTATTTGATAAAGGCGTCGAGTGTTATATTATTAACACGGGCAAATTTATGGGCAAAGATATTCCACCTGCTGTTACGCTTGGAAGTATTGAAGGGAATGTGGACGGAACAGCTGAATATCAGTCGTTTGGTTCAATTGATAGTCTTGAATATGTAGCGATTGAAGGTTACGACGTTCCATTTGGCGATGCAGATTATACGAAGCGTTTCAAAGAAAATATGGAGACGCGCATCCATCACTTGACGACCACGCTGGCCAAGGAAGAAGCACCACATGATCTTCCAGCAGAGATTACCGAAAGCATCCAGAAAGTGATCGATCAAGTTCAATAATAAATATTTTATGAAATGAAACAGCAGTCCTAATCGGCTGCTGTTTTAGTTTATAAATGAACATTTTGCATGGAAAAATGACCGTTCAAAGCTTTAGAGGATGAAATTTTCTCTATCCTATAGATTATGCAGAATATTCTTCGTTAATATTGAGCCACCGACTTCGAAAACAAAATACGACGACAGTGCGGCGTTCCACTAACTTCGAAACTGAAATACGGCGACGGTGCGGCGTTCCACTGACTTCGAAAACGAAATACGACGACGGTGTGATGCACCACTACTTCTGAAACTGCAATATTTCGTAGATATAGTCATGGGAAGTAAAAGGAGGAGACTAAAGACAGCCATTTTATTCGTTAGAATCCTTTTTTGTGGTATGTTGAGTTATACAATAATATATAGATAAAAACAGGAGGTAGAAACATGTCTTTTTCAGTAAGGTTTTTATTAATCATGTTGATATTTAGTGTGCTGTATGGTGGTTCTATTTACCTAATTCGAAGATATTATCAAGTAAAGCACTTGAGTTGGTGGCGACATAATTATATAAACGATGAACATAAACGGTTTGACCGATTACTTCGAGCAATGGCAATAATTTTGATTATTATCGGCACGATTGTGAATTATTC
>CAZTXI010000092.1:0-2284 GCA_964617265.1 uncultured Carnobacteriaceae bacterium
GATAGAAGACCCCTGCACATTTTGGTTGTATTACTTTGTTCAGTTTTCAAAGATCAATTGTTTATATTTCATGCGTTTGAATAAGTCATTTAACTTCTCAAGCACAAGATATATCTTAACATCGTTGTTATTTAATGTCAACTCTTTTTTAAACTTTTTGTAAATTTTATTACAAATGTTACGGAATCAACATCCAACTTGTTTTAGCGATTAAGGAAATAAAAACCACTTGCTCGTCTTTCACCACAAGTGATAAAAACAACTGTATTTAATTCCCTTACCGACTTATAATTATACATGAGTTTTATAAAAAAACAAGGGCATTTTTAAACTTTGTATATTTTAAATTACAAATACCTTTATTTCAGCATTTATAAGACATGTTTAAAACAAACTTACCTATAATAACGACAAAACACCCGTTATACATTCTTATACTATGCAAACAAAACTACTACTTTCGCTTAAATTTCGAGGCTTATTCAGAATAACTATTAATATAATATTGGCTACCTTCTATAGTAAGTATTAAAAAAGCCTAACCGAATTCGGATAGGCTTGATAGGATTCATATTTCACCACTACATTTTATTCTGTTGAACTAATTCATCTTTTGCTTAAACTTACTACCACATCTATACCAAGCGTTCTTTACTTGAGTCTTTGTGCTTTTTAATTCTTCTGCTATTTGCGTTAATGATGAGCCGTCGATAATATGATTAAATACCTCCCTCTCAAAAGGAGATAATTCAATTAAGTATTCTTCATAAGTCTCTTTCGCTACTATAGCATTCTCGGGATGGGTCATAATACACGAACTGCCTTGAATATAGTTTCCGACATCTTCCATTATCTCATCTAAAGAGTTTGCCATTATGTTTACTTTTCGTTTATTCGTATGCTCACTCCGAACTAACATATTAAGATGATTCGTTAAGTTCATATGATAGTATCGTAAAAATTCCATACCTTCGTCTTTTTTAAAGGATTTAGCCGATTTCAATAATGCCCATCTTGCTTCTTGCATAATATCATCGGGTTCATAGCCTACTAAAAAATAACGACTGACCAAACTCATGGTTACAGGGGCACAGAGATCAATTAAACGACTGAATGGATCGCCATTGATTTGTTGCATCATTTTTACAAGATACTCGGGTAAGTTGAAAAATTCTGAAAAATCAAAATCTTCGGGTAATTCAAATGTTTCTGCCGCCAATACAAAATTCCCCTTCTATAAAAGTGGTTCATCCCCTTTGTTTGTCCTATCACATACATCATGCCACAAATTGATTATAAAAGATATACATAAATGCATATTTTATTATATTTTTGTGTCTTTATTCACAAATCACCCGATAAATAAAGACCGACAGCTTATTTCTGCTGTAAGTCTTCTAAATACATTCTTAATTGTAATTCTTGTTCATCACTCAATGGTGAATTTCGACGTGTGTTTCTTACGTTATATTCATGCGCGTCGACTCTTATCTTTCCTTTTGTATAACGAACTTCTTTATATAAGTCATGTGCAGATTTTCTTGAGGCACCTCGTTGAAAGACTAGCCACTGTTCTGCTAAATCAGAAGTTGCAACAATAACATTCGTTGTATGAAGATTTTCATTTCCAACTGCCTTTTCAATATAACTATCTGCCGTTTCATCTTCTTTCGTAAAGATGACAGTTAGGTTATATCTTGAGTATTGTTTTTGAATGCCTGGCACAAATTGCGCATCAAACACCACTCTTATTTCAATGTCTTCATACTTTGCAAACTCACTCAGCTCATGTAACAACTCATCTCTAGCTGTTGCTAGTTGATCGCTTCTATGAAGTTGGGCTAAGTGTGGCCACGCTCCAATCATATTGTAACCATCGACATATAATAAATCACTTTTCATTGAGGCACCTCCTTCTTAAATGTACCTATTAGTTTAGCATTAAATAACATTTAATTCATTCTAATCCCAGTTTTTCCATTTCACCTTGGAGAAAATGGTCTTAAACGCCTAAATAAATCAAATAAGCACTCATCAAGATAATGGACAGAATAATCGAGAGCGAGTTAAATTGTGCTGACAGTTCGACATTACCATTCATTCTTTCAGTAAAGATGGCGGCTGATCCTGAAGCCGGCGCTAGAAAGACTAAAGTCAGAGCGTATTTAATTGTCAGCGGGATGAACGATAGAGATGTGATGATAATACCTAATAAAATGGCTGGAAGATATCGAATCAATGTAAACTTTAAGAGTAAGGCGATATTCTCTCGTTCAAAGTTAAG
>CAZTXI010000092.1:2384-6155 GCA_964617265.1 uncultured Carnobacteriaceae bacterium
CCTATATTATAGCCATTAACATTGAGCATCATGAAACTCTTTTCTTCTTTGTCTTTTCCAAATTTATTGGATAAAAGGATATATAACCAATTACACATAAACCCTATTATAGATAGAAGAAGTAACTCCAATGGAAATCGCAAGCCGTTTAAATTATTGATTAAGGCTGCGGGTAGAGTGATATATAATATAATGTCTGATATCGTTCGAAAATCTCTTTCTTTTGAAAAAAGACCGCCTTTTTTTAATAAGTAGCCAAGGAAAATGATGGCCATTAAAACACCTGATTTATATAAAATAGTTAACAAATAATCGCCTCTTTTCTTAAGTAAGGATAGAATTACAACTATCATACCAATTAATTCTGAAATCTAGGCATTAAATCTATTCTTATATTATTTTTGGTTAAATATTCGTTATACTTGATAATAAATAGCCAACTCTTCATAATTGATGGATAAACAATTTGTACTAAAGGAGTATGCAAACAATGGACCAATATACATTTCACGATATGACATTTACTTGGTTAGACGGTGTGACCTTCAATATGGATGGTGGCACATTATTCGGACCGGTCCCTAGAGCAATGTGGGGAAGATTTTACCCATTTAATGAAAATAATCAAATTCCATGTAATTCTGATCCGATTCTTATTCAATACCAGGATAAAAACTACCTAATTGATGCTAGTTTAGGTTTAGACAAGCTCGATGAAAAGATGAAACGAAATGCGGGTGTTTATTCCGAAGGGGATCTAGTTGGAAGCTTAACAGAAGTAGGACTAACACCAGAAGATATTGATGTCGTTATGATGACACACATGCATAATGATCACGCAAGCGGATTAACTTATTTAGATAACGGAGAATTAAAATCACGTTATCCGAATGCTACCATTTATATGAGTCAGGCTGAATGGGAAGATGTTCGAAACCCATCTACCCGAACCCAAAAAACGTATTTGAAAGAAAACTGGGAACCCATTCAAGAACAAGTTGAAACTTTTGTCGATACAGTTGAAATTGCTCCAGGAATTACAATGGAGTTAACTGGTGGTCATACACGCGGACATGCAATTATTCGTTTTGAACAACAAGGTGAAACAGTCATGCATATGGCAGACATTTTATTATCTTTCGTTCATGCAAATCCGTTATGGGTTGGTGGTGTCGATGATTATCCTATCGATAGCATTTCAGCAAAACAGGAATTAATGAAGGAAGCTTTAGAAAATAACTATTCATTCTTATTTTATCATGATCCATTTTACCGCGTTGTTCGTTACACAGCAGATGGTAAAAACCTTGAATTTGCTTTAGAATGTTCGAAGGAGCCTGCAATCCCGATGACTGCAGCACAAGATAAAACACATCAACTAATATAATACAAAAAAGCGAAACCAAATATAGGGCTTCGCTTTTTATTATGCTTGAAATATAGTTACATGGAATAACTCACAAAACAGACACCATTTTTTTCTTCGATTGGGACTAAACCTACACTACGATAAAATGATTTTAGTATCGGCATATTATCTGTTAATAAAGCTTTCTGACGAACATTTTTATATTTTTCTAAAACAGCCGTTATAAGCTTTTGACCAATGCCTTTCCGGCGATAGTCTGGATGAACAAGCAAATCTTGGATAAAAATAATTGATACCCCATCTCCGACTACTCGAATCATTCCAACTAATCGCTCCCCCTCGTAAGCTGCCAATGTATAAAGTGAATGATCATAAGATTTTTTTAATTTTTCTGGGTGATTCACATATAGACTCCAATGAACAGACTTATAGAGCGTTACAATCTCTTCTTCATTATAGTCTTTATATTCTTTTAAAATAATCTGATCCATTTTCTCACTTCTTCCTAGCAGCGATAATCATCAAGGTGTCTGATTTTTTCTTTAGAAGTCATTTCACCTGAACTATACGATTTTTCAGATGAATGCTGTTCATAAACTTCATAATGTAATAATGAAGAGACTTCTTGCTCAAAAAATTCTTTTCGTGTAAAACCATTATTTTCCCATAGCCTAACATTTAATCCTAAATCCGCAATCAACTTTACGTTCTGCTGAAAATCTTGACTATCCTCTAATGATATTCCAAAACTGCGTAGTTGTTGAATAATAAACCCAAAATTGAGTTCCCCGTCTTTTAAAGCAAAAACAAAATTATTGCAAATTTCTTCTATTAAATCATCTGACATATCCCCGAATTGCTTTCTTAAGTATCTATATAAACGATAATAATGTTCATTTTTTTCTATGTAATTTGCGTCTAAATATTTTTTTAGTTCTCTTCTTTCAGGAATATAGTATGGTTTATTATTCTTCTCTTCTATCAAGTTGATTAACGTATCATTTCCAACAAATAACGAATCATGTACAAACAATCCACCTTCAACAAATACGTAATGTTCCGCTAATTCCTTTGGCGGCTTAATGATATACTGATGAATAGAATCCTCGCTGATCGGATCATCATTTTGTTGATTATATACAGCTACTACAATTTGAGGCGTTGCTACACCATAAAAATTTGTAAGAGCTATAATATATTTTAATACAATATCCAATTCTTACCTCCTTTTGTTCTTATTATAATACTGTTTAAATCGTTTAGACATTTAAAAGCCTCCTTGATTTTCCTAGAACCAAGTTTCAAACGTTTCACTTTTAAACAATATTATTTTTAATGATACCAAACACCTGAACAATATAGTAGCTAAATTTTTGTGTATTTCTTAAAGAATGATTTCAGCACTAAGACCGATAGATGATAAGGCCTAAATTATGATATGATTAACTTACATACAATGAAAATGGAGGAATTCACATGAGCTTAACTCAGCTTGAATGGACATTTGTACAAAAAGTGGCCGTTCCAACATATATTAAAGAACTTTTTACAGATGGTGAAACGGGGTACCAGGCCTTTAAAACAATACGTGACGTTGCCGTTTTTACGAATAGACGATTAATTGTTAGTGATGCACAGGGTCTAACTGGTCGTAAGAAGGAAATTTATTCCTTACCTTATCGCTCAATCACTATGTGGTCCACTGAAAATGCAGGTACTATTGATATGAATGCTGAAGTACAACTATGGACTCGTGCCGGTAATATCAAAATTAACCTTAGAAGAGACATCGATGTCCGAGCTTTCGATCTATTGCTTGCCGAAGTATGTTTATAGTCTAGTTTTTAAAATGGAAGAGCCTTATTTATAAGCGAATGATTCATTTAATGTTATAGTAATGTTAACAATACAGATATTATATGCTATTCAAAGGAGGATACTTGATAATGGACCAACTAAATCGCCAAAGAACCTATCAAAACTCTCGCGTACCACATGTTGCTAAAACCAAAAAGAAACCTCTTGAAGAAAACAATACTGTCGTCGTTTCACATAAACGAAAATCATTTACTCAAAAACTAAAAGAACTTTTCAAACGCACATAATCATTAAAATAAGAGAGCGAGAAACCTATGCTTCAAGTTTCTCACTCTTTTTTATTCTGGTGTTCCCTCTGTTTCTTCAGCACCTACAGATTCTATATAGAAGTCCACACGTCTATTCTTCGCTCGTCCTTCATTGGTCTCATTCGTTGCAATCGGATGGTATTCACTATAGCCGACTGCCGAGAATTTTACTGGTTCAATCCCGGTTTTTTCAAGCATCTCTTTAAGCACTGAAATGGCTCGACCAGTGGATAATTCCCAGTTACTTGCAAATTGAGCACTACGCATAGGAATGTT
>CAZTXI010000093.1:0-6138 GCA_964617265.1 uncultured Carnobacteriaceae bacterium
GCATGTGCATCTATATGGAATTTATTATCTTTCGCTGTCCCTTTATCAATAATTTCTTGAGCTGCACTGAAGACGTCTAGCTCACGCCCGTCCATTACTTCGTTTGCACGGGTATATTCTGCATTCGCACTCGCTACTTCGTCTTGTGGATAAAAATAATATTTTAAATACGTATTTGGTAAGAAATCAGGATCAATCGCAATTAAATCCTTGGCTTTTTTATGGGTTTCTTGCCAGCTTGGATCGGTGTGCTGAGTGTCTACTTCTATTTGTGTTAGATAACCATTTTCAGCAACATATTCTTTGATTTCATCAATATATTCATATCCGGTTGCTTTATCTTTCACACTTGTCCACCAACCAAAGTGATTTAATCCAAAGTAACTAACTTCTAATTTGTCGGGAGTTGTTCCTACAATTTGTGACATTCGACGAAGTGTTCCCACGGGCATATCACAAATATTTAATACTTTCGAATCTGGACGCAATACTCGCATTGCTTCGGCTACAATTGCCGCTGGGTTTGAGTAGTTTAACATCCAAGCATTTGGCGAATATTCTTCCATGAAATCAACTAGCTCTAACATATCGGTTATCGAACGCATACCGTATGCAATTCCACCTGGGCCACATGTCTCTTGTCCAACAACACCGTATTTTAATGGTATTTTTTCATCCATTTCACGCATAGCATATTTCCCTACGCGGATATGTGCGAATACGAAATCAACGTCTGTGAAAGCTTCTTCAGGATCTGTTGTGTAAAAAAATTCCATATCTGGTGCTTGTTCTTTTAATAAAATTTCTAGTGCTTCACCTAAAACACCTTGTCTTGCACCATCGTTATCGTATAATACTAACTTTCTTAATGGAAATCTTTTCGCTTCTTCTAATAGCATTAAGACGATTCCTGGAGTAAATGTACTCCCGCCTCCTGCGATTACAATTGAAAATTCTTTCTTAGTCATCTTTAAATCGTCTCCTTTTTAAACTTAATCTTCTGCCGTTCTACCTAAATATTGATCCACTTCACGACGGACTTTGGTGACTTGTAAGCCGTACACAACTTGAACATTTTGATCCTTGATCATGACACCTGTTGCGCCTGTTTCATTTTTCAACACCGACTCATCGACTTTATTTGTATCTTTCACCGTCAAACGTAACCGAGAGTAACAATTGGTTAGTGTCTCAATATTATCTGCTCCACCGAGTGCTGCTACGATTGTTGCTGCTTGGCTAGAATCTGCGTCTACTGTCCCGTCTTTCATTTCACCAGGAGTTTGATCTTGAACTTTACCTTTTTCTTCAAAATCTTTCTTCGAGTATAAGCGTGTTTCTTCTGGATTCGCCTCGCGTCCAACGGTCATTAAATTGAACTTGGTGATCGCAAATCGGAAGATCACGTAGTAAAGAACGAAGAATAGCAAACCGACTAAAATGTAAAATGGCCATCTTGTTTTTTCAAATCCGAGTGGTACGTTGTAAAGTAGGAAGTCGATGAACCCGTTTGGTCCGATTGCGCGGACGTTTAATATGTTCAATACAACCATACTGAGACCACTTAAAACGGAATGAATGACAAATAAAATTGGTGCAACGAACATGAATGAGAATTCAATCGGTTCAGTCACTCCGGCGATAAATGATGTGAAAGCTGCTGGGATTAGTAATGCTTTGGCGCGCGTTTTGTTTTCAGGTTTAGCTGTGTGATACATGGCTAGACAGGCACCGATTAATCCAAACATTTTTGAAATTCCGCGGGCATCCCAGATAACGCTTTGAGATAGCATCGCAACGGTAGAGTCTGCCATTTCAGCGAAATAAATATTACGTGAACCTTCGAAGACGACGCCCCCAACTTCTGCCACTCCACCAAGTGATGTGTATAAGAATGGCGTGTAAACTAAGTGATGTAGCCCTGTCGGAATTAATAATCGCTCCAACATTCCATAAAGCATTAGCCCAAAGTTTCCTGAGCTCGTAATGAATCCGCCCAGTGAGTTGATCCAACCTTGAACGATTGGCCAAACGTAACTAAATCCAATGGCGAGTAAAACGACGATGGGAATTAAAACAATAAAGACAAATCGTGAACCGCCATAAATTTGTAAGGCATTGTCGAATTCTTTATCGGCATAGCGGTTGTGGACGAGTGCGGCTATAATTCCTAAAATAATACCTAAAAAAACACCCATATCTAAGATTTGAACCCCAAGCACCATTGCTTGTCCTGTTCCTCTTAAACTTTCCGGGTCAGCTAACGTCCCATTTAAACTCATGAATGCATTCATTGCATAAATGAATACAAGGTACGCAAGAACCGTTGTGAATCCTGCTTCTGCACGTTTCTTATCCGCCAAACCAACGGCGATACCAACGGCAAAAATGAGTCCCAAGTTCGATAAGATTGAAACTAACGAGCTTGATAGAATCGTACCAAAACCAGTTGTAATGGGATTATCCATAAATGGAAATAATTCCAGTAAGCCTGGATTGGTGAATAAGTTTCCGATTGCAATTAATAAACCAGCTATTGGTAAAATTAAAACCGGAATAAACATCGCACGAGAAAATTTCTGCATGCTATTAAATAATTTTTCTTTCACTTTTCTTCCTCCTAAGTTTTTAAGTCACGTGTAGTATAACTTGAAAGCCATTTCATAAAAAGGTGTTTGTTTAGTTCCGAAACATGTTTCGTCTATCCGGAACACCGTTTCAGGTTGTTTAGAAATTGAAAAACACGAATGACTGCTGGAGTCATCCGTGCCTCTTGATGAAATACTTTTTTATTAGAATTGCTCTAAATATTTTTCGAGTAGAAATTCGAAGGTTAGTAGAACCCCGGGAAAGAATACGTTCGGTAACATATTGCGATCATCCAATTGACGCAAGTCCTTAACAGGAATGTTTAAGTCCGTGAGTTCGGCCATTCTGTTTTTCGAATCTTGTGTAAAGGAAATCGTGAAGATATCTGCTTCGACAGCTTTCGAGAGTTTATTATAGACCTGTTCGGTTTCACCCGATTTTGACACAACGAGCATCGCACTTATATCTTCTAGGTTATTCTCAAAAATCCCAATTGAATCAGAACCACTCGATACAATTACGCAGCGTCCGAGAACGAGAAGCTTCTTATAAAGGTACTCTGCGATAATTTTAGAAAAACCAGTCGCATAAATAAAGATATATTTATCGGACTTTTCAAAGATATGGCGGTTAAAAGTTTCAATCTTCTCTTCGGAAAATTCATTCAAAATTTCAGAGAAGTCAAAATCTAAAAGCCCACTCCCTGAATCATATTTTTCAACTTCAGCTTTCTTCACAATCGGCAACAGGGAATAATACATATCGGTGTAACCCGTGAAGCCCATTTTTTTAGAGAGACGGATAACAGAACTGGGTGATGCGAAAGTCGCATTCGCAATATCCCGTACACCTAAATCTTGTATGGCTTCAATATTTTTAACGATATAATCTAATATTGATAATTCTAAATCGGTTAAGTTTTTACCGGAAGTAAATTTAATTAGATCCAACAACATACTCCTTTCAATTGACTTCTTATAGTTAGTCTTTCTAATTAAACGGGTCTTTATTTCAAGCGGCGAATATAAATTGCTTCGCGAATGGTATCAAGAGAGTCTTGTGCTTGGTCGCCTAACTTCATCATCAAACTAACATATAAAGCATCCAAAATACTTAACTGTGCAATTCGAGAAGCTAATGCTTCTGATCGGAAATCTGTTTCTTCCGATAAAGTATTTAAAGACAAATCAACATCTCGGTTCAATGGTGACTCCGCAAATCCTGTAATCCCAATTGTATAAACATTTTTAGCTTTTAAGATATCTAATATTTCAAGTACTTCTTTCGTGTGACCCGTATGAGAAATTAAAATCGCGATATCCCCTTCATGCATTTGTGATGATGTCATTAATTGTAAATGGGAATCCACTTGATAATTCACAGATAATCCGGTGCGGATAAATTTGTGGTAAGCATCCATCGCCACCGAGTTTGAGCCACCAAAGCCAAAAAATGTGACGGAGTTTGCGGCAACAATTTTCTCAGCGGCTTGACTAAAGGCTGTTTCATCGATGACTTCTAATGTATCCATTAAAGTCTGTACGTTTGATTGGAATATTTTTTCAAGGACTGTTTTCTCATCATCATGCTTACTGACCCGCTGATGAATTTCTTGCATACTGTTGCTTTGATCCGATGCTAAGGCAATTTTCAACTCTTGAAAACCGCTATACCCTAATCGTTTACAAAAACGGAATACCGTTGAGTCTGCTAATTCAGTTTCAGCCGCGATTTGGTTAATGGTCCCATGAATGATCTTTTCGGGTTCTTTTAATATGACATCGGCAATGCGTTTCTCTTTCTCACTAAAACTTGATGCTAGTGACTTAATGCGCATGTGGATATTCTTATCTTTCAATGTCTCTTTCATAGCTACCTCCTTGTGGCGTTCATACACTTATTATAGAGGGAATTTCATCAAAAAGAAATATTTTTTCGCCAATACACTTGAAAGAAATAATATTCTTCCGTATACTACAATTAAGAAATAAAATTTCAGGAGGGCTTTACTTTGAAACTAGCAATTTGTGGATTAGGAAAAATGGGTATGAACTTGGCATTAAACTTGATGGAACATGGACATGAGATTGTCGCGTTTGATTTAGACAAAAACTTAGTAAAAGAAGCTGCATCTCATGGTGCAATTCCAGCATCATCTTTAGAAGATGTGGCCAGTAAATTTGACGAAAAACGTATTATTTGGATGATGGTTCCAGCTGGAGACGCAACAGAAAGTGTCTTCACACAAATCTCACCTTATTTAACAGCCGACGATATCATTATCGATGGAGGAAATGCGAATTATAAAGACACGATTCGCCGTTATGAAACATCACTAGAGTCTGGCATTAATTATATTGATGTTGGAACAAGCGGTGGAACAGAAGGTGCACGCCACGGTGCCTGTACGATGGTTGGTGGAGACGAAGACATTGTAAAAGAAGTAGAACAAATCTTTGTAGACGTTTCAATAGAAAATGGCTACTTATATACAGGTAAATCAGGAAGCGGACACTTTGTAAAAATGATTCATAATGGAATTGAGTACGGCATGATGCAAGCTATGGGTGAAGGTTTCGATATCCTTGAAGCAAGCCCGTACGATTTTAATTATGAAGAAATTGCCCGCGTATGGAACCACGGATCAGTTATCCGCTCATGGTTAATGGAATTAATGCAAGACGCATTTGCAGCAGATCCAAACCTAGATGAAATTAAAGGAATCGTTCATGCTTCAGGTGAAGGTAAATGGACAGTTGAAACAGCATTAGAATACGAAGTAGCAGCTCCCGTTATCGCTATGTCATTGATGGCTCGAAACCGTTCATTAAAGACGGACACATTTAGTGGAAAAGTTGTCGCATCATTAAGAAATCAGTTTGGCGGACACGCAGTTGTTTCCAATGACTAAGTCTTTTGTGTTATTTTAATATTAGAGACAGATTTAAACGTATTGGAGAGACAACTTATGAAACCTTATTCGATTGGAATTGATATTGGAACAACCAGCACAAAGGCGGTCATCTTTACCGATTCGGGAGAAACGGTTCAAGAATTTGCAGTAGCTTATCCGCTACTCACCCCCGAACCAAAAGCGGCTGAACAAAATCCAGATGAAATCGTGCAAGCTGTAAAAGTATCGATTCAGACTGCGATTCAACAAGCGAATTTAAAACCAGAAAATATAAAATTATTATCTTTCAGTGCTGCTATGCATAGCCTGATTGCTTTGGATGAAATGGGAACCCCGCTAACTGCCTCGATTACGTGGGCGGATCAAAGAAGTGAGGCACAAGCACTACGTTTGAAAGAAACAAATGGCCGAGCAATCTACGAAAAAACCGGGACACCGATTCATCCGATGGCCCCTCTTTCGAAATTACTTTGGTTACGCGAAGAAAAACCCGAAATCTTTCATAAAGCTACAAAGTTTATTGGGATTAAAGAATACGTCTTTCATGAACTTTTTGGCGAATATGTCGTCGATTACTCAATCGCATCCGCTACAGGCTTATTCAATATTCACACGCTTGATTGGGATGATGAAGC
>CAZTXI010000094.1:0-6132 GCA_964617265.1 uncultured Carnobacteriaceae bacterium
AGTTGAGCAAATTTTTCTGCTTCTTTTGATTTTTCACCTATAATTACACGACTAGGATATAAGTTATCATAAAGCGCACGACCTTCTCTTAAGAACTCTGGTGAGAAGATGATTTTGTCTGTTTCAAATCGCTCTCGAATATCTGCTGTGTAACCTACTGGAACTGTTGATTTAATAATCATTGTTGCCTGTGGTGCTAACTCCAATACATCAGCTATAACACTTTCTAAAGCTTGTGTATCAAAATAGTTTGTTTTTTCATTATAGTTTGTTGGTGCAGCTATCACTACATACTCAGGTTGGTGTCCATAGGCTTCTTCTTTAACAGTTGTTGCCGTTAAATTAAGTTCTTTTGTTTCAAAGAAACGTTCTACTTCATCATCTTGAATCGGTGAAATACGTTGATTAATTAATTCAACTTTTTCTTCGATTAATTCTAATGCTCGAACCTCATTATGCTGTGATAATAAAACAGCATTTGCTAAACCTACATAACCCATACCTACTACAGTAATATTTGCCATTTGTTTCTTCCCTTCTCTATAACAGTCCTAATTTATTCAATTTCAAGTTGTGTCTTTAATTCCTGACGTACTTCTTGTAATTGGTCTTCTGGAATAATTTCATAATAAATTCCACCCATTCGTTGGCCAGAACCTTGTAACTGAATTTGTTCTAAATTTGTTAAAGCTGTACGGTAATTTAAAAATATACTAACTAATTCGTTAAACGTCAAGTTTGTTAATACATTATCTTCCATCGTTTGTAACACAGACTGATAGTTTAACACAGAATTAAAAGATGCAACTTTATTAAGCGTTTCAAGAACAACTTCTCGTTGTCTTCCTTGTCTACCATAATCACTATCTAATTTACGCATACGTGAATATGCTAACGCCATTTCACCATTCATTTGTGTTGATTGGCCCTCAACAAATGAGAAACCATCTTGATTAAAGGAACGCGTAGGTGTTAAGTTTATACCGCCAACTGCATCAACAATTTGTTGAATACCTTTCATATTAACCGAAACATAAAAGTCAATTGGGATATCTAAATAGTTTTGAACAGTGTTCATAGACATTGCAGGTCCACCGAATGAGTATGCATGGTTAACTTTGTCTTGAATCCCTTTACCAACAATTTCAACATAGGTATCTCTTGGAATACTTAATAATGTTGTCTTATTCGTGTTCGGGTTAACTGTCATAACCATAATTGTATCTGATCGTCCACGTTCAATTCGGCCCATATCACCTGAATCAATTCCTAATAATAAAATTGAGAACGGTGTTTTTGAATTTAATTCTAGTTCATCATTTTCACGACTTGTATGAACAATCGTATCGTCCTTAACATCATCATGAATTGTGTTTGTTGTACTTCTTAATTCAAAGTAAGCATAAACTCCTAGGCCTAAACCAATTAATAAAAGGATAACGAAAAACCATAGGCAACCACGCCCACGTTTCTTTTTCTTATTCTTTTTTCGATCTCTTCTTGAATATTCATTTGTATTGTTTTCCATTATTTTACCAACTTTACTTGTGAATTTATTAATTAAATATAACTATACAATACTTTAAACAATATTTCTATATGATTCTTAATCTAATATTTTACGCATAATCCTCTTGAAACTACCTGTCATTCTTTGAGAGTCCGATTTACGCGTAAATAAGTCGATTGATGCTTTTACATTACCCTTTTGCAACTGATTTAGTAATATTCGATTAATCGCTGTTTTATCTTGAAGTAATGTAAACAACTTGAGGTAGTTCTTTAATTCTTCATGATTAATAATCGTTTCGATATGTTTTATTTGTTCAATGTTCGTTAGTGAACTGCTTTTATCCGTAATTTTTTTCAATTCATTATAAATTAATAGATAGAGTTCTTCTGCAATTAAATCCTGATATTCCGTTTCATATCCCCAATATTGAAATAATTTTTCTAACTCTTGAATAAAGATTCGATGTAAATCAACATGATTTGCAATCGTCTTACTATTTTCTTTCGCACTTGACCCTCTCTTCAAATATACTCCACGATTGAAGGCAACGGAACCTAAGTTTTGATATAATTTCAAATTAAAGAATTGATAGCCTAAACTTGAATATCGTTGGAAACTTAATCGATTTTTTAAGAGATATTCCCGTTTATATAACTTATTGAATAGCTCAAAAGCATAAAAGTGATAGTAATTTCTAAAATGATTTCTAAATTCATATTGACTCGTAATCAAGGGCATACGTGGTAAATGAGCTTCGATTTCTAGACTATAATCTTCTTTTTCTGAATGAAAACCAAAGACTACTACATCTGCATCTTTCTCTTCTGCCAGTCGAATATTTGATGCTAATAAGTTTGCGTTAAATTGATCTTCTGGACTTGCAAAATATAGATAGTTACCGGTTGAATTCAACAACCCAGTATTTAATGCAGTTGTAAGACCTTGATGTTTTTGATGAATAACCTCAACCAATAGTGGTTCTTTTTTGGCATATGCATCACATATTTGAGCTGAACGATCAGTTGAACCATCATTAATTAAAATTAATTCAATACCTGGCATCGTCTGATTTAAAATAGTTTCTATTGCCTTTTCAAGTGTTTTTTCATTATTGAAAACAGGCATAATGACAGACACACGATACATTTTTAACCACCATTTCCTATAATTTCTTACGGTTCATATTATAACATAAAGAGTTGAAGAATTTTCGAATTCTATGTACGATTCATATGATTATATTTTGCGTAGATTAAAAATGAATTTAATTTTATATTATTTGAATGGTACATTATATGGTAAAATAAGTTCAAATTCAATTTAGGAGTGTTTATATGGCTATTCTAGTTACTGGTGGAGCGGGTTATATTGGCTCACATACGGTTGTAGAATTATTAAATGAAGATTATGAAGTAATCATAGTTGATGATTTTTCAAACTCACATCCAACTGTATTGGATCGTATTAAAGAATTAAGTGGAAAAGACTTTCGTTTTTATGAACTGAATTTATTAGATAAAAATGCGTTAAATACTGTCTTTGAAGAAAATAATATTGAAGCAGTCATTCATTTTGCCGGTTTTAAAGCGGTAGGTGAATCAGTTGCTGAACCTTTAATGTACTATCACAATAACATTACTGGTACATTATATTTATTAGAGGTTATGAAAAATCATAACGTTAAGAACATTGTATTTAGTTCAAGTGCTACGGTTTATGGGATGGATAATGAAGCACCTTTTTCAGAAGATTTACCAACTTCATCTACTAATCCATACGGTCGTACAAAGTTATTTATTGAGCACATTATAAAAGATATGTTTGTTTCAGATCAGGATTGGAGCGGTGTATTATTACGATACTTTAACCCTATAGGAGCGCACGAATCAGGTCGTATAGGAGAAGACCCTAATGATATTCCAAATAACTTAATGCCTTATATTACTCAAGTTGCTGTTCGAAAATTAGATTCGTTATCTGTTTTTGGGAATGATTACGATACACATGATGGTACGGGTGTTCGTGATTATATTCATGTTCTTGATTTAGCTCAAGGTCATCTACGTGCTCTAGATTATGCATTGGAAAACAAAGGTGTTGAAGCAGTCAATTTAGGTACTGGTGAAGGATATTCTGTATTAGATGTTGTTCACGCATTTGAGAACGCAAATGATATTGATATTCCTTATAATATTGTTGAACGTAGACCTGGTGATATCGCAGTTGGTTATGCAGACCCATCAAAAGCGAAAGAGCTTTTACATTGGGAAGCAAAATATAATTTAGAAGATATGTGTCGAACATCATGGAATTGGCAAAAAAATAATCCAAATGGTTACACTGAATAAATTTTAAAAAATCTCCTTCAACAAGATATGTTGAGGGAGATTTTCTTTTATTATTGATCTTTTTGTTGTGTTAGAATTTCAGGACCATTTTTTGTAATCGCAATAGTATGTTCATACTGACAGCTTAAGCCACCATCTTGTGTGCGAGCTGTCCAACCATTATCGTCCATTTTTGAACGCCATGTTCCAGTGTTAATCATTGGTTCAATTGTTATCGTCATACCTTCTTTTAAGCGTGCGCCTTTTCCAGCTATTCCGTAATGTGGAACACTAGGCTCCTCATGCATTGTTGGACCAATTCCGTGGCCAACAAATTCGCGAACAACAGAATAACCTTTTGGCTCGACGTAATTTTGAATAGCTGCACCAATATCGCCAATACGGTTCCCTACTTGTGCAGCTTCAATTCCTTTATATAACGCTTCACGTGTAGCATCCATTAAATCCGTTACTTCTTTAGATCCTTCACCTACAACGTAAGCCCAACATGAATCTGAGTAAGCACCATCTAGGTCAATTACCGTATCAACTTTGATCAAGTCACCCTCTTTTAAAACTTTATCTGTTGGAAAACCATGACAAATTTCATCGTTGACACTGACACAAGTTGCGTACTCATAACCTTGATAACCAATTTGTGCAGGAACAGCTCCATTTTCAACAATTAATTTTTCAACAAATTTATCGATATCATGACCCGTAATTCCTGGTTTAATGAAGTCTCTTAATTGTTCATGAATCGATGCAAGTAATTGCCCTGTTTTTTTCATTTCATCAATTTCTCTTCTTGATTTTCTTGTAATCACTTTATATTCGTCTCCTTTAAAATCACTATCTAAATAATTATAACCTAAATTCAACTTGTGCTCAACGAAGAATGTTAGGTATGACTCGATACACTATTTTTATCAATCCTATTTAATGGTATACTGGATGCACATAATTTGACTAGAAAGGACGAATGAAATGCCGAAAGTTATGATTGTTTATGCTAGTTTAACTGGTAATACTCGTGCAGGTGCTGAAATTATAGCTGACTCATTTAAAGAATTAGGTGCTGAAGTTGCGCTTATTCAAAGTTATGATGCCGATCCATTTGATTTTGAAGATGCTGATATATGCGTAGTAGGTACATATACTTATGGTACAGATGCCAATCTTCCGGATGAAATTGTTGACTTTTATGAAGAATTAGAAGAAGTTGATTTAACCGGTAAAGTCTCTGGTGTTTTTGGTTCAGGAGATACTTTTTATGTAGGTAAATATTGTTTATGTGTTGACTATTTTGAGGATCAATTTGCAAAAACAAACGCGATAAAAGGTGCTGAAGGAGTTAAATACAATTTAGATCCTAATACAGAAGCAACGGAAGAATTAAAAAACTTTGCGAAAGAATTACTGGATAAATTGAATGAAATGAATTAGCATTAATAGGTATTATATTTTATAGTTGGAGGAATGAATTTATGGTATTACCAAATTTTAATGAAAACCTAAAGAAATATGCTGAATTACTTGTTGTTACTGGAATTAACGTTTCAGAAGGACATACAGTCGTTTTATCAGTTGATGTAGATCAAGCTCCATTAGCTCGTTTAATTACTGCTGCTGCTTATGAACGTGGTGCAAAAGAAGTTATCGTGAAATGGGCAGATGACGAACTATCTAGACTACATTACACTAACCAAGATTTAGAAACATTAACAACTGTACCAGAATCAAAAACAGTTGAAATGCATGAAATGATTGAAGCAGGCGCAAGCCGTATTAGCGTACGCTCTTCTGCTCCAGATGCGCTAGCTGGTATTGACCCAACTAAGATTGCTGAAGCTAGAAAAGCAAGTAGTATTGCTTTACGTCCAATGATGGAAGTCACACAAGCAAACAAAGTTAGCTGGTTAGTGGCTGCTGCTGCAGGTGCTGATTGGGCAGCTAAAGTATTCCCAGATTTAGATTCAGCTGACGAACAAGTTGATGCATTATGGGATGCAATCTTTAACTCTGTTCATCTTTACGAAGAAGATCCAATCGCTCACTGGGCTAAAAAAGTTGATACTTTACAATCTAAGGCAGATGAATTAAATAGTGAAAAATTCTCTGCTTTACATTTCAAAGGTCCAGGTACAGACTTAGTTGTTGGATTGCCAGAACTACACCGTTTTGAAGGTGCCGGTTCAACAAATGATCGTGGAGAAGTTTTCGTAGCAAACTTACCTACTGAAGAAGTATTCTCTGCTCCAGATGCTAACCGTGTAGATGGTGTTGTTGTTT
>CAZTXI010000095.1:0-6121 GCA_964617265.1 uncultured Carnobacteriaceae bacterium
TCCGCCTTCAAATGAGCCGGATAACAAGCAACCGGATAAAAATCAAACAGATAAGCCGGATAAAAATAATAATGATGATTCTGATTATGATGACTCCGATTATTCAGATTATGATGATACGGACTATGACGATTCAGACTATTCTGATTATTATGATAATCGATCGGATAAAAGAAATCGGGATAGGCATTCAAAAAAGAAAAATCACCGAGATAAAAAGGGTTATACAAATGAAAGAAACTCTCGTAATCGGAGATAATAGTAGTAAACAGTCTTACACTCTTAGGTGGGTGTGGGCTGTTTTTTATTTTCATTAAAATATTCTTTTTGAAATGACCCCACTTTAATGTTTTTCATTTCGTAGTCTATTTATGTAACAGGAAATAAACTCTCTTTATTCCACCTTTCATACCGTTTAACTAGAGAGTATTTCAAAAACTAAAATAAACAAAAATTAAATAATGTTCACTCGACCCCGAATATATTATTCCACTTTCGTAATCTATGGGTGAAGGTGGAAATAGTAGACACGTTAAATAGACAGAAATTGGAAGGAGAAAATTTAAATGTATAAAAATATTAAAAAATTAGTTGGAATTTTAGTTATAGGATTTACGTTATTGTTAGTAGGATGTAGTGCGAATTCGGCTACTGATTCAGAAGGAGCGCTATCTGCGTCATCTCTGGCAGAGTCGGGAACACTTTATTTAAAGGTCAATCCTGAAATCGCAATTGACTATGATGAAAATGGAAAAGTAACAGGTATTGTTGGAGTAAACGATGATGGATCGGATATTGTAAACTTATATCCTGACTTTATTGGAAAAGACAGTGGTTTAGTCGTAAAAGATTTAATTGCCTTAATTGGTGAAGCTGGATTCTTCGTAGAAGAAATTGAAGGTAGCGCTAAAAAAATCGTTATTGAATTAGAAGCTGGTTCTGTTATCCCAGGTGATAATTTCTTAGAAGTGATGGCTTCATCGGCACAATCAGCGGTTGAAGAATATAAACTAAACTCAAATGTTGAAGTAGATGGTGAAACGTATATTACAATGGACGAAGCAAAAACTATTGCATTTAAACATGCGGGAATTGATGGAGCCAATGCAAAGTTTGATGACCAAGACTTTGACATTGATGATGGGGTACCACATTTTGAACTAGAGTTTAAATTAGATGGTATTGAATATGAATACGATATTCATGCTGTTTCAGGTGAAGTTTTAAAGTTTGAAAGAGAAGAGAAGTCAAAACCAGCTGCAACAAACCAAAACAATGATCGTGGATATGATGATTCAGCTTATGGTGAAACAGCAAAACCTGTAGTGGATCCAGCACCAAAAGCAGAACCTAAAAAATCAGCGCCTGCACCTAAACAAAATCCTGCACCAGCTCCGAAACCTACTGCAAAGCCGGCAACGACTAAAAAAGCAGATACGGATTACTCAGATTATGATGACACGGACTATTCTGATTATGACGATACAGATTATTCCGACTATGACGATACGGACTACTCGGACTATGATGACTCCGACTATGACGATTCAGATTATAACTAATTAAGATTGAATAGCATTCGTAAGTATACTCACTTAAGCAGCCTTTTCCCTCTGGGCTGCTTTTTACATATAAATCATTTTAGAACAACGCAACAAGAGTGTGCTATGATTAAAATAGAAAAAGCGTAAAGGAGTGACTGACAATTAAAGAAAAAAGACCGATAAAGTGGCGACATGAACATAAATTTAGTATCAATCAAGCAGATGATTATATTGTTGCCAATCGCTTACGGAAGTTATTTCAGATTGATTCCTTTGCGGATGAAACAGGGAACTATCGAGTGAGCAGTCTCTACTTTGATACGCCTAATGATAAGGCCCTTCGTCAGAAGTTGGATGGTGTTAGTGAACGAGAGAAGTTTCGAATTCGGTATTATAATGATGATTTAGAATTTATTCGTTTAGAGAAAAAAATTAAAAAAGGCTCTTTAAATGCAAAATTTCAATCTCGACTTTCAAAAGAAGAGGTTGAACAACTTCTCCGAGGTGAAATTGATTTCTTACTTGAGAGGGAAGATGCATTGTTGGTTGAATTATATAGTAAAATGAGAGGGCAATTGCTACAACCAAAGTCGATTGTGACTTATGAACGAGAGGCATTTCAGTATATACCGGGAAATGTTCGCATTACTATGGACCGAAATATTCGAACGACACTCGATCCTAAACATTTTCTGGATGTAGCGGCGGTTCATCTGGATGTAGAGCGTGGCTTCAATATTTTTGAAGTGAAGTACGATAATTTCTTACCAGAAATTGTAAAATTAGCTATTCAAATCCCGAATCGTCAAGCACGAGAAAATTCAAAATATGCTTTAAGTCGACGTTTTGATTAAATATGTAGAGGAGTTTTCAAGATGACATTTAACTTTCAAGATATTTTTCGTTCTAGCTTCTTAGAGAATGTGGATACAATACCTGCTTTTGATATGTTTTTAGCATTATTTTTATCATTCACGTTAGGATTATTTATCGCTTTTGTCTATAAAAAATCTTATGCAGGAGTCATGTATTCAGCCAGTTTCGGTGTTACATTAATCGCTCTTTCGATGATTACGACTTTACTGATTTTAGCGGTTACGAGTAATATCGTCCTTTCCTTAGGTATGGTCGGTGCACTTTCTATCGTCCGATTCCGTACGGCAATAAAGGAAGCATCGGACATTGCTTTTCTTTTTTGGAGTATTGCTGTGGGGATTGTACTGGCAGCAGGGCTCATCCCTTTAGCTGTTTTTGGCAGTATTTTAATCGGATTGGTATTATTACTGTTTTCTTCACGTCAAACATTTGACCAGCCATATATCTTGGTCGTACATTGTGAAAGCCGTGAAATGGAAGCAGAAGTAAAAGCATACGTTCAACAATATGTAAAAAAACTCGCCTTAAAGAGCAAAAGTGTTGTTCCAAATCAGATTGAATTAAACTATGAAATTCGCTTAAAACGTGATGATACAGATTTCATGTACGAATTAGCCAATTTTCCAGGTGTGACCAATACGATCCTCGTATCTTATAACGGCGATTATATGAGTTGATGACATGATAAAACACAAAAAATTCGATCAAATTGTCTTAATTTTAGCAGTTTTAACGATACTAGTAACTGTTGTTTTTATGAATGGTGACCGCTTTGGGTTGCAGTCAGCTTCACGGCATCCAGGTTATGAAGAGCGTTTGTTTGATCAGTCAACCGTTCATGAAATTGATATCCAAATAGCAGAAGAAGATTGGGAAAACATGTTAGAAAATGCACGTGATGAAGAATACCATCGAGCGAATTTGCTGATTGATGGTGAACTATTTCGAGATGTGGGTATTCGTACAAAGGGTAATAATTCTCTGCGTTTGACTGATCGTTATGGTCATCAGCGTTTTAGTTTAAAAGTTGAAATGGATCATTATGGGTTTAATCATTATTATGGATTAGATAAATTTTCTTTGGATTCATCTTTTCAAGATAATAGTTATTTGAAATCTTTTTTAGTATACGACATGATGACCTTCATGGATGTCCCGTCTCCACTAACGAGCTATACTTGGGTTAAGGTAAATGGTGAAGATTGGGGATTGTTTCTTGCGATTGAGGAGCCGGAAGAAGCTTTTGCTGCACGTAATTTTGGAAAAGATTATGGACAGTTATATAAACCAGGGTACCGTAGTTTAGAGGATGAAAATGCCGATGTTGCCCTCCGTTATATTGATAACGACCCGGATAGTTACCCAGGGATTTTCAATCACGCAAAATTCAATCCAACTAAAGCGGATGAAAAGCGTGTTGTTGAAGCCTTACGAGTGTTAGCTACAGGTGAGGATTTAGACTCGGTCATACATGTTGATGAAGTGCTCCGTTTCTTTGTGGCACAAGTTTTTGTTGTGAATTTAGATAGTTATTTAGGACCAACAGGACATAATTATTTTCTTTATGAAAACGAAGGTAAAATATCGATGCTGCCTTGGGATTATAATTTAGCGTTTGGTACTTACTCTCTAGGTATGCCCAATCCGATTAACGATGCGGAGTTGTATGTGAATTATCCGATTGATACGCCAGCACCTGGTGAGGTCATGTTGAAACGACCGTTGTATCACAATCTGATGATGGTGGATGAGAATTATCACCAATACCATACATATTTTGACTATTTTATAACGAATTATTTTGAAACGGGTTATTTTGAGAATTTAGTAGAAGACGTATCCACAATGATTTCACCTTATGTCGAGAAGGATCCGACTGCTTTTATTTCACATGAGGATTATTTACTAGGGGTTGAAACCATCAAAGACTTTAGTTTGTTGCGTTCAGAAAGTATTCGTAAGCAACTTAATGGTGAAATACCTTCGAATATTCGTGGACAAGCCGAGGACGACAGTCAATTTATCGATGCTTCTTCAGTTTGGTTACCGGATATGGGTGAAATAGCGGACTTAAAAGATTAACCAAAAAACTTCTAGATTAATGGTCTAGGAGTTTTTGTTTTTGTGTGGTGTGAGCGTATGAATTGTAATGCTTGCTTACATTTTATAGACTTTTACTAGAACACTACTTCATTCGCCATCCTACGAGGAGGAATTCAAATGAAGAAATCAGAAAAAGTAGTTATCGGAAAGTACAAAAATCCCGAAGATGTGAAAGCAACCTTGCAACGTTTAGAGCGTGAGGGGTATACACGGGACGATGTAACACTATACACGAATAATGATAGTCTTAGAACGTTTGAAGAAACTTATGATGTAGACATGCTAGCGGATGAAACAAAGACAGTTGATGATTCTAGTCGTGAGTCATTTTGGGATAAAATAAAAGACATGGTTTCTTATGACAAGGAAGAAGAATCATCGTTAAATGATAAAGAAACAGATTTAATCCAACCGTATAAAAAGGATATTCAGGCGGGGTATACCGTCATTGCGGTAAGAGAAAAAGAAGATAAATTTAATGACAATGCCGCAACTTTATATGAAACGCATGACAAAATGAAGTCTTCAGTAGTAAAAGAAAACCCAATAGAAGCGGATGAATCTGAATCATTTTACGCTATTTATGAAACAGATGTGGAAAAAATGAATAAAGATAAACCTTATTTTGAAGCACCTGATGAATATGAAAGTGATGTCAGTGGAGACGATTATAGCAATGGTGATGATTCAACGCACCCTTAGAAATTCTCCCATATAAAAACCACCCAGTTTGAACAACTGAGTGGTTTTTTAGATTAATATAAGAAAAATAAAATCATCGGAATAAAAATAGCCGGCACAAAATTCATAACTTTAATCTCAATGATATCGAGTAAATTTAGACCAATCATTAATACGAGAATAGAACCAATTGCGTTAATATCATTAATCATCACTTCTGTGAGCAAAGTATTTAAATTTCCGGCAAAAATAACAATCATTGCTTCATATAAAAAGACTGGGATAGCTGAAAAAACCACACCAATACCTAAACTAGAGGCTAACACGATACTCGTAAAACCATCAATTACAGCGTTAGTCATCATAATCCCATGAGTACCTGTTAAGCCACTTTCAATTGGCCCCATAATGGATAAAGCACCGACACCCATAATCAAACTACCTGTGATAAATCCTTCTGCGAAGGTGGAGTCACTATTTTTATGCGTAATTCTTTTAGCTACTCGGTTGGCTAAGCGATTAATTTTATCATCAATTTGCAACAACTCACCTATGAGAACACCCAATACCATGGCTAAAATAATAAAAATTGTATTCTCACCAGTACTCATTCCACGTATCCCAATATAAATCGCACTGAATGCGACAGCTTTCATAATGGCTTTCTCTAATTGTTCTGGAATTCCTTTATTAAATAGTAGACCAATTAGTCCACCAAAAAAGATGGCTAAACCATCCATCATTACTCCAAAAAACATTCCCTTTAGTCTCCTCATCGTTAAAAATTCACGCTTTCTATTATAGAGAGGCATGGTAACTTATGCAAATTGATTTTAAGGAGTCATTTCATCGAGCGTAATCCATTTTATACCAACGCAAGGCGTTCTAGCGTGTGTATAATTATTTTATACCAACGC
>CAZTXI010000096.1:0-4106 GCA_964617265.1 uncultured Carnobacteriaceae bacterium
AAAATAATCGATTCAGTTTCGCTCAGTTGATTGCTTTCAACTGGGCATTTTTCATTTTATCTAGAGTAAAAGCTATCAACGATTACTATCATGGACATGCTATTTTTGATATGATGAATGAACATTTACGAAAAAGAACGGAGTAGAAAACATGCGCATATTACATACAGCCGATTGGCATTTGGGAAAAGTTGTTAATGAATTTTCGATGCTTGATTTGCAAGAAGAATACTTAGATAAGTTGATACAGCGTGTTAAGGAGCATAAGGTTGATGCGTTAATTATGGCGGGCGATTTATATGATCGAGCCATACCACCGAAAGAAGCGGTGAGTTTAGCAAACCGTATTTTTACAGAGTTGACTCAAGAAGTCGGCATACCAGTTTTGGTGATTGCAGGCAACCATGATAGTAATGAGCGCGTAGAATACGGCTCAGAACTCCTAGCTGGAAGTCGTCTATTTATAGAAGGAACAACCAAAGAAAGCATCAGAAAAGTCACCTTAAATGGTGTTCATTTCTATCTCTTGCCTTACGATGATCACCGAAATATTCGTCAAGTTCTCAAGCAAGAAGATATCAGACACCCAGAAGATGCCTTGCGCGCACAGCTTGAAGCGATCAAGGAAGATTGGGACGAAGAAGCTATAAACGTCCTGCTTTACCACGGATTTGTGATTCATACATCGGCTGATCAGATTCCAGAAGAATCAGATTCAGAACGCCCGTTATCTATCGGAACAGTAGAATATGTACCCGCAGAGGTCGTTGAACAGTTTGATTATGTAGCGATGGGGCACTTACATAAGGCGCAGAAAGTAAAAAGTGACCATATTCGATACAGTGGGTCTCCTTTAAAATATTCAAAATCTGAAGCGAATCATAAAAAACAAGATGTATTAGTAGACTTGTCCAAGGACGGTATTCAAATTACAGCTCTTGAAAACACCCCTTCAAAAGATTTACGGGTTATTCGAGGCTTATTTGATGAGATTTTAGAAGAATCTTCAACGGACTATATCTTTTTTGAATTAGAAGACACGACTTATATTTTGGATGCGATGAATAGACTTCGAAAACGATATCCAAATGCGATGGGTCTAGAATATATCAACCATCAACAACATCACTCTTTAGAGATTCATCATTCCAAAGAACATGTTCAAACTAAAGAACTCGACGTTATATTTAGCGAATTTTACACCCAACACATCGGAATGCCGTTAAACGAAAAACAAGAAGCAGCGGTTAATCAAACACTCGAAATCGTTCAGTCAAGGGAGGCCAATCAATGAGACCGATTCAATTAAAAATGCAGGCTTTTGGTCCATATCGTGGAACAGTCGATTTAGATTTTACCGATTTTGGTCATCATGCCATTTATCTTATTTCGGGGCCAACAGGTTCAGGTAAAACTACGATTTTTGATGCGATTGCTTATGCGCTTTACAACAAAGCTAGTGGTGATGAGCGCGGAGTAGAGATGTTTAAATCTCAATTTGCGACGGATAATGATTTTTCTTTTGTTGATTTTACGTTTGAAATGGGTGAAATAACCTACCGTATTAAACGGAGTCCCAAACAACGTGCACCAGGGGCCCGTCAAACACCGATTAATCACCAAGCGGATGTTGAACTCTATAAAGACGGTGAGCTGATTGCTCAAGGATCCAATAAAGTGGATAAAGAAATCGATGCTCGCTTAGGTTTAACCTATGATCAATTCCGTCAAATTGTGCTGCTGCCACAAGGTGAATTTCGAAGATTACTACTATCAACAAGTTTGGAGAAAGAAGATATTTTCAGAAATATTTTTGGAACAACACTTATTCGTGATTTCCAAGAAGAGTTAAAAGAAAAAGCACGAGCCTACCATTCAACTTATAAAGAATATGGTTTACGTTTGGAACAAATTCTTGAAAATATTGATACAACAGCTGATGACGAACTTGCGGAGGCCATCGCACATACAGATTACTCTAAAATTATTGAACGATTATCTGATAATTTAGACACCATCTCTACACAGTTAGAAAAGACTAAAGTCGAATTGAGTCAACTGCAAAAAGATGAAAAGAAGCATGAAACATGGTTAGAATTATTAAATGATCAGGCGGAGTTAGAGGCTAAAAAAGCTGAATTAGAAAAACAACTACCGGCTATCCAAGTCTATGAAAAAGCCCTTAAACAACATGAACAAGCTACAAAGTTAAAAGTAGAGTTTGATCATTTAACCCAGTTAACAAACGAGGGTCAAACTTATTCAGAAAAGCTTTTAGAAACAAAAGAGCGTATTTCCCAGACAAACGCAGAACAGACGACTATTAATACGCAAGCGACAGAATCAAAAGAAGCTGTCAAAAAACTAGACAGCATTCGAGAAGAGATTACGAAACTTGAAGCAGAAGCGATTAAGTTCTCTGAATTGGATGGCATAGCTTCAGAGTTAACAATCATGCTAGAAAAAATGAATAAGATGACGGAAGAACTTGAATTGTTGACTATTCAGGCTGAAAAAACAGCACTTGAGAAGACAGCACTTGAAGAAAATCTTGAAAAAATAACAACTGCGCGAAAAGAGTTAGAAGAATTACGGGATAAAAATGATCGTTACCAAAAAGAATTACAGGCAACCACTCGAGAAAAAGAAATTGTCGAGCAGTTGATAGCTCTGCAACAGAAACTTGCAGAAGCTTTAGACCAAAATCAAATCGTACAAAAAGCTGCCGAACATTCTGAAAAGAAATATGAAGAAGCGCGGCAAATATATTTCAGTAATTTAGCTGGAATATTAGTGGAAGAATTAGCTGATGAGCAGCCTTGCCCGGTTTGTGGGTCAACGCATCATCCCAATCCTGTCGTAACTGATGGGGTAGGAATGACTAAAGCACAGCTAGAAGAGCTAGAGAAAACAAAAAATATTGATCAACAAAAACAAACAAAACAAGCTGCTGAAATTGATCAAATTGGCCAGCTTATCGCTGAACAACAAGTATTGTTCCATAAAACAGAGACGGATTATAAAGCAATATTGCCGAAAATTTTGGAAAAAGTAGCCTATCTTGAGAATGAAATAAAAATATTAGAAGAACAACAAGCTGAACAACGTCAATTTATTGAACAAGAAGACGCATGGCAACTTGCTTTACGAACAGCACAGACTGAATTAACCGCAAACCAGCTCCGTCATAAAGAAGTTTCAACTCAATTAGCAGAAACTAAAAAACAGTCCGATCAAACACTTAAAAAGCAGCAAGCGCTACTCGAGACGTTAACGTTTGATTCAACGGAAGCTATTCAAGCAGTCATTTCAGAAAAGAAACAGACCATTACGACGATTGAAACAGAAGCTGAACAGATTCAAAAGAGAATGAATGAATTAGAAGTTAAACAATCGAGCTTGGAAGCAACCGTGCAACATGTCGCCGAACAGATAACAGTCAATCAACAAAAAGTAGTTGAACAAGAAGAAAAATATAAACAGTTAAATGAACAATATCAGTTTGAAAAGGGTGGCGAAGAATGGTTGCTGTCAACTGAGACAGCAGATAACTATCGTGCTCAAATTGAAACGTATAAAGAAGAACAGACTTACAATGCGCGTCAACGAGCTAAAAATAGTGAAAGTTTAGCAGCATATGATGAAACACAGACATTAGACACACTTCGCGAAGAGCTCGACCGATTAAAAATCAAAAAAGTAGAGCTTGAAGAACAAAGAGATGTAATGCATCTGGAATTTGGATTATTACAAAACACGTATCGTGATGTGACATCCAATTACGAACAAAGTGAAAAAGTTCTTGAACCATATAAAATTTATCGTGAGCTTTCTGAAGTGGCCAATGGCTCAACAGACCGAACCAATAAAGTCTCATTCGAACGGTATATCCTAAGTATTTACTTCACGGAAGTACTTTATGCGGCGAACCAGCGTTTTCTGAAGATGACAAATAACCGTTATGAATTGGTTCGACAAGAAGAACGGGCAAAATTCGGAGCCGCTGGTGGTTTAGATCTGAATGTATTTGATCGTCATTCTGGAAATGAGCGAAGTGTCAAATCCTTATCTGGTGGTGAAACGTTCCAAGCGTCACTAGCTTTAGC
>CAZTXI010000096.1:4206-6027 GCA_964617265.1 uncultured Carnobacteriaceae bacterium
CATGCAAAAATTGAAGTGTTATAACATTTTCAGTACAATGGTTTGAATACGAAAAAATACGGAATGCTCGGGTTAAAGGGGATAGAATATGAGACAAGTCATAAAAGAAACAACAAAATATATGTGGCGAAGTGAGAAAAATCGGCTATTTATGGGGCTGACAACAATTCTTGTATTACTGTACACGCTTTTTGTTGTTCCTGGTTTATCCGGAGAGGCAGAGATGAATACGGCTCATTTAGAGCGGGATATGAATGGGAATGTTGTTCAATTTGAACAAGCACTGAAAGATGGTTTAATTGTGCCAAATGCCTTAACAGGTACAACGGCCTATCGAGAGTTACGCCAGAATTACGTGAACCAGCGCGAGGTCTTGACGGCATTGAAACAAGGTGATGTCCGTCGTTATATTGCCACACCTTATCGAGCGAATATAGAGGAAACAGAGCGTGTTGGTGTGGAACAACTAGCTTATAATTTACTCGGTTATGAAATGGAACAAACATTTCAACAACCGAAGTATGCTGTTTATTTAAACCAAGAAACGGATCTATCCTTCCATACAGTACATGAACGAACGAGTTTACAGCAGCTTCACTTATTTCTATTAGGTTATGGACCAATTTTGTTGCTGGCGGGATTAATTTTTATGATTAGCGATGTGCACGTAAAAGACCGATCACTTGGTACACAGAAAATTGGATACCCATTAAAATGGGGCTCATATAACTGGGTTCAAGCGATGACAGCGTTAGGCTTTGTCATGACTTTTTATATTGCTCTAGGAGTACTGTTTTATGGATTAAATGGTCTCTTTTACGGGTTTGGTTCGCTGAGTTTACCGGTTGGTTTTTATGAGGCGAACTTTAGTATAGGGGTATTTCATGCGGATAACTTCCAAGTACGAACGATTGGCTGGTTCTTGATGCAGTCCCTTCCATATTTATTGTTATTGAGTTATTTATTTACGCGTTTCAATACGTTTGTTAGTTTATGGACGCGACAATCTGTTGTATCAATGGCGCTTGGTTTCTTTGTATTAGTTTTTCAATTTATTTATTATGGTTCTGATTCGCGCACTTTACTCGGTTTTCCGGTGACAAATTTCCCACAAACCTATTTTGATTTTGGGAAAATTATTACAGGACGTTTTGAGCTACAAATTGGAGAATCGATACCAGATATTTCTATGCATGGATTAATGGTTTTAGGCTTAACGATTTTACTGATAGAAATTTTGGTTTATATTTCAACAAAAATAATGACAAGACAAAAGTTTTTTAACTAAGGAGGGTGAACGTGAATAGATTAGTGAAATGGAATTGGCTTCGAATTATTCGTGATTGGAAAACACGTATTTTATTGGTATTGTTTTTTGTATTCTTTGGTTCGTTCTCCTTACTTTATCGTCAACAAAATGTCACTTTTCCGCAATCTGAAATGACGGAAGAGTATCAAGACGAACGAGCAATTTATCGCTTGATTCCAAAAGATCACTTTGAAGGCGAATTAGGTCAAGAAGTTCAAAGACGACTAGGCTCAAACTCTGTGGCATTAGGGATTAGTCGCTACATATTAGGTCAGCGTAAAGGGAATGCGATTGAAGGTTTTGAGTTGCTGCCGGACTATATCGAAAGTGGTCGAACGGTTGTAGAAAATAATTTGTTTTTATATGAGGCAACTGAATTTGAATCCTATGATTTATTAATAGAAGAATACCTTCCGCCTCTTCATGAAGTAGAGGAAGAAGCACGTTTTTATGATGCGCTAGAGGAAAGTCAATTAGATATTGAATGGAATCCGTTCTCGGCAACTCAAATG
>CAZTXI010000097.1:0-5987 GCA_964617265.1 uncultured Carnobacteriaceae bacterium
ACATACCAGTCAGTGAATTTTTGCAAACCATCTAAAATACTTGTATCAGGTTTATAACCAATTGCTTTTTGTAATTTTTCAGTGTTCGCATATGTTGCTGGTACATCACCTGGTTTAATTGGCTCATAAATTTTTTCGAATTCAACTTCACGACCTAAAGAATGACTTAATGCTTTTTCTAAACTCAAAATAAAATCCATTAACTTAACGGGGTTATTATTTCCAATATTAAATACCGTATGCGCTGCATTATCTGCCGTTTTAACAGGTGGAACGTCCATTAAACCAATAATCCCCTCAACAATATCATCTACATAAGTAAAGTCACGATACAAGTCATTCGTGAAATCTCCATCATTGTAAATATGAATAGGCTCATTATTAAAGAACATATTTGCAAACTTGAAGTATGCCATATCCGGTCTACCCATTGGACCATAAACAGTAAAGAAGCGAAGTCCCGTTGCTGGAATATTGTATAAATGGCTATACGTATGTGCCATAAGTTCGTTTGATTTTTTAGTTGCTGCATATAATGAAACAGGATTATCAACGAAATCCGTTTCTTCAAAAGGAACTTTTTTATTTGAGCCATAAACTGAACTCGATGAAGCATATAATAAATGCTCAACCGGATAATGACGGCAAGCCTCTAGAATATTGTGGAACCCAGTGATGTTACTTTTAATGTAAGCATCTGGATTTTCAATCGAATAACGAACACCCGCTTGCGCAGCTAAATTCACAACAATATCAAATTGGTGATCCGCAAATAGTTTCTCCACATCATCTTTTTCTGAAATATCTAACTCAATAAATGTAAATGCCTCATCATCATTTAACATTTCTAATCGATCTGTCTTTAATTTCACGTCATAGTAATCATTTAAATTATCAATACCGACTACAGTGTGACCTTGGTTCATTAATTCTTTACTTAAAAAAGAACCTACAAAGCCCGCTGCTCCGGTTACAAGTATTTGTTTTGTCATCTAGTTACCCTCCATCAAATATTTCTGCTTGTTCATTATAACGAATTAATGAACAAGAATCATCTCGAAAAGCAAATTAACTCTTTTCCATTAAAAAAATCCGTCTCGATAGTAGAGGCGGATTCTTTCATAAATTATTTATTGTAATACTGACGGTGCAATTCACGAACCTCTTTTGCCAATTCAGGAACGGGACCATCTACTTTAGCCTCTAAAATAACTTCTTCAATTGCTAACGTTCGGACACGCGGAACTTCATCGATTTCCATTTCATCTTTCCACTGATTCAGTTGTTCTGATGAACTAGCATAAACAATTCGTCCTAATCCAACCATACCATGAGCCGCCGAACACATTGGGCAATGTTCTCCTGAGGTATAAACTGTTGCATCTGCTCGATCGGCCTCTGTCATATTTTGACCTGCCCAACGCGCAATATTAAATTCAGGGTGTTGCGTATAATCGCCATCCGCTATGTGGTTATGATCTTCAAATAAAATTTCCCCATCTTTTGAAACCAAAACTGATCCAAAAGGTTGGTCACCTTTTTCTAATGCTGTTTTGGCTAACTCAACACATCGTGTTAGATGTTTGATATCTGTTTCTGAAATCATCTTATCGACCCTTTCCTTTTACTTACATTGATTATAGCAAAGGGGTAGCGGATTACAAAAATCAACCACCCCATTCGTACAGAAGATTAAGCTAGTCTTTTTCGCCACCAAAATTCATAAATGGTTATTCCAACTACACCAAAAATGGTTAAGAATAGGCCTATTTTTAAAAATGGGGTTTCATAAACAAATTCAATCACATATTCTCCTGCATTTAGTGGGATGCCGATAAATCCAACATTGACTTTTTCTTTATCGACTTCTTCTCCATCAACTAAAACAGTCCATCCCCTTGCATACGGCATACTCGTAACCAACATGCCGCCCTCAGTTTCAATATGACCTTTTATCGATTCATCGCTAAAATAATCCAGTTCTAAATTGTTTCTTTGACGGCGATCTGCATAAGCAGCTGATTGCGCAGGATTAGCCGGTCTTGAAACAACAGATATCCGATCAAATTCATACAGACCTTCATCTTCAAATACAAGCCCCATTGACAGTTGAGGTTGAGTGACTTCATTTAAATGGAGCAGAATATTTTCGCGTTTAAAATACGAACTGAAACTGTATTTGTTAAGCTGGTTAATCCCCTTAACCTGTTCATTAAAATGGGTATTAATGGCGTAAGACGTATTCTCGCGAGCACCTGGAAAAGTTTCAGGCGGTGTAAAAGTAATCCCCTCGATCGATAAAAAGACTTCCTGATTGACAAAATCTTCTGGTTGATCAAACTGTAATACTAACGCACTATTCGCTTCCGTCACGGTAAACTCCACGGATTCATTTAGCTGAAAATTTGTTTCTAATTCAATCCCACTAAATGTTTCTAAATAACCACTGTGTGAAATGAATGTTGGATTAAACAGAAGTGGCTGCATCATCGCATTCGGCTTTTCTAATATAACCGCTTGTTCCAATACCCCTTCACGTTGAACAGGATGCATGTCAGATACTTTATCAACCAAAACAAAATCAGACTCCACATAAGCAAACGGTCGGTTATTTTGTGTTTCAGCTACCAACATTCCCTGCTCAAAATCAGATAACGTTTCACTCACTTTGTACCCCGCCGGTAAATAAGGCTCATTTTCAATTGCCGTTAAAATATACCGCACACCCAAAGTTTCATTTGCAATACGACGGTCATCAATACCATTTCTTAATGGCTGGATAATTTGATATTGGCTTGTTTCAATCATTTCAGCAAAGTCAGAAACAGCACCATTCGTCATCGAAGCATAGGAATTAAGTCCATTCAAATCATGCCAAGCATAATGATTTCGTACAACTGGGTCTTCTGAACTGACACCCACACGGTACCATTCATCGTCAGGTAATTTATTCTCCAATTCAGCAAAGACTTGGTCATATGCTTCATCAATCGTCCCATAATCTTCTGTTCCTGCCATGGCATTTTTTCCAATCGGCAAGTAGAAAATTAAGGCATTTGTAACCATATTGGTTATCGTTATGACTAGAATCCATCGCTGCATTTTTTTAAGTTTCAATAACTTGTCAAACGCACTTGTCCAAATATAAAAAGCACCCCATCCTACTATTAAAGGAGTAAGATACATGACATATTCACGGGTCACAAAAGTTAAGATGACATAACCGAAAGTAAATACAAGCATTAGTCGTTTCATCCACTTTAGATCTTCTAAACTTATTTCATCAAAATGATCTAAAAAATAAATCAATGCAAGCGCAAAATAAAATGGAAAAACAAAACTAAATCGATTATAAGGCGCAGATAAACCATTCATAACCGAGCCAAACAAAGGAATCAATAACATAAATAAAAATGAAAGAATGCCCCAAAACAAACCTTTATTTTCTTGACGACGCCTGATTAGGAATGGCAAACTCAATACTGTGACAATTGAAAGTCCACCCACTGTCCAAAAAATGGTGCCCGGTGTTATCGAATTAATAAGCAATAAGCCGTAATAATTAATTGGATAAATAAATAGTGAAATCGGTGGAAAATTCGGTGACCTTGAAGCGGTTAAGAAACCATAAACCTGTGGTAAAAATAACACAGCTGAAATCAATAGACCAATTAAATATAAAACTATAAATTTCAGAAGCCATTGCCCAAATATCGGCCAACCGTTTCCATAATCAGGATAACGAATCAACGCATAGATAAACACTAAAATTGTCAGCATATAAAAGAAATAAAAGTTTGAAATAGCTGCTAAACCAATCATCACCGCAAAAAAAGTACCTGATTCTTTCTGATATATTTTCTCAATACCTAAAGCAATTAAAGGCAAGAAAATTAATGGATGAATAAAAAATGGATGGCGTACTACATTGTAGATTGTGTAATGACTAAATGCATAAAGCAGGCTTGCAATTAGTGAACTCATTTCACCAAAATTCATCTCCCGAGCATAAAGTAAAAAACTAGCTCCCACTGCCCAGATGCGAACGAGCATGACCATATGAAAAGCAAACTCTTCAGATCCTCTCGGGAACAGCAATCCTAAATAAACAAACGGATCCCCAACAACATAATAACCATACGTTAACAGTGTATCCTGCCCCAATCCAATCGACCAATCCCACTGTTGCCAATCACCCGTCTGAAAAAAGGTACGAATCATATTTAAATATTGTCGAAAAAACGGATAATGTTGATGAAATCCATCCCCTTGATGAATGAATGATTTTCCTTGAATCATAAATGGTATAAAAATAAGCGCAGCCATGATTAAAAATAATATCGTATAGTTTATAAATGTTCTACGATTAACACGCGTCATCCGTTTTTCCTCCTTTCTATTTAAAAATAAACAGTTTACTAAAGACGTAATTTAAAACAACTACAATAAATTGCGTTAATAATTTTGCGATATTTGTATCTAGCGTCAAAAGATCAACCAAAATCCACATCGTAGCCATATCTGCTACACCAGACAATAAACGGAAGCCAATAAAACGTGCAAACTCTAGTATATTTTCTTTAAGTGGTAAATCCTTCGTTCTAAAAACAAATAATTTATTTGTAAAATAAGCAAATAAAATAGACACCACAATTGCTATGGCATTCGCAATTAAATAGGGCCAATTTAGTAATGTATCAAAAATAAAAAAGGCAACAATATTAACTAGTGTTGTTAAGCCACCAAAGATAATATAGTCAATGACTTCTCGATATTTATTATATAATTTCATCATTCTTCTGTTCCTGTTCACTTTCTTCTATTTTTTTAGTCATTTCACGTACAAAGTAAGAGGGTCTGTGCTTCGTTTCAATAAATACGCGCGCTAAATATTCACCAATTGCCCCGAGTGAAATCAACTGAATCCCACCGAGAAAAACAATCGCTGCCAATAATGATGGGTAACCCGCTACATCCGTTCCGTGAAACATCGCTTTGTATAATTCAATCGCTAAAAATACAAACGAAACGAGTGAAATGAGAACCCCAATAACCGACCACATACGTAATGGAGCTGTTGTATAGGATGTAATCCCATCAATTGCTAATCGAAATAAGCCAGATAATTGCCATTTCGTTTCACCCGCAGCACGTTCCGCTTCTTCGTAAACTAATTCCTTCTTTTTAAAACCGATATAAGCATAGAGACCTTTCGTATTTCGTTCACTTTCACGCAAAGTTTTAAGCGCCTCAATACATTTTCGGTCTAAAAGACGGAAGTCACCTGCTCCTTGATAGACTTCTTGTTCTGAAATGCGACCCAATATTTTATAATAAGCACTGGATGCCATTCGTTTTAAGACATGATTTTCAGCTTTTTCTTCCCGAACAGTGTAAACATCCTCATATCCTTGTTCCCACCAGTATAGCATTTCTGAAATCATTTCAGGAGGATGTTGCAAATCAGCGTCCATAATAATTATGGCATCCCCATTCGCATAATCAAATCCGGCTAACATCGCCTTCTCTTTCCCAAAATTTCGAGATAGTTCAATATAATTCACTCGCTCATCTTCAAGATGATAAGCATATAACATCTCTTGTGTTCGATCAGAACTACCATCATTAATAAATAAAAATTCAAAACGATAGTTGGATAAGGAAGCCGTAACGTTGTCTAAGGCTTCTTTCAATGCCGGCAAAACTTCCTCTTCATTATATGCCGGTATCAATATCGTAATTTCTTTCATTTCAATCTCTCCTAGGGTTATCTCTTAAGCAAATTCTACATTAGAATCATAAATTCTGCTAACAGAATACATTTTGTATATGAATCATGGGAAATTACTTTGGAAATGAATCTTCCTATAAAGAAAAAATACCTTTCAAAGTCTAAGACTCCAAAAGGTACATTCATTAGATTGATTCTACACCCAATGTAGCAGGTATATCTGTTTCGATTGAAGCTTCAAATTCATCTAGCATTT
>CAZTXI010000098.1:0-5809 GCA_964617265.1 uncultured Carnobacteriaceae bacterium
CGCTTTTTGAAACTGTGAATGTTTCTACTAATTTTGCGATGACAGATTTGTTTTTAAATAAATTTGTACCTAATTTCTCATATACTACATCACCATTTACTTTGATAACATTGCCATCAACAGTGATTTCACTCGGAGCATGCTTTCTTAACTCAGTAGTCATATCTGTTAAAGCATAACTAAAATCGTTTGATTGGCTAGCAGATTCTGTTTGGCTTTTAAATTGTTTTTGGCCAAATAGATGGATGGATCCTGCTAATAAAATAACAATAGATAGTATTGAAATCGCAGCTATAAGTTCCACTAATGTAATGCCGGACTCATCATTTAATTTGTTTTTCAAACGGTAAAACAGATTGCATCTTCGCATTGTTCCGGCCTCCTTCTACATCAACAATTGCGTGGTATAAATTAGTTGGTTTTTCTAGAACGTCTGTCTTTTTAATGACATGAAGGGTTACAGTATAGCCATCGGTACTCGTAGTCACTTCTAACTGTGAATCAGAATTTAACCTTCTTACAGAAAGAGTATAGCCACTACCTTCACTAAGGTAGACATTTTTCATTTGACTAAATGCTAATTCTTGTTGGGATAGATTCGTTATCTTTTCCATCTCTTCAACAGCAATAAAAGTAGCTTTATTCTTGTCATCGATCATTGAATTCGTTCTTCCAGCTTGTGTAAACAAAGCTAAAAAAGCGGTAACGATTATGGAGAGAATCGCTATCGCTGCTAGAAGTTCTACTAGAGTCACTCCGTGTTCTTTTTTAAACTGTTTTGTTAATCTTTCCAATGACATCCGCTACCTTTCTTCTTCATGCATCGTGATCTTATTACGGCCAGTTTGTTTTGAACCTAGATACATGGCTCGGTCAGCTAACTGGACTAAACTATGAATATCTTTTACATCATCGGGGTACGTTGCAAGTCCAAAACTAGCGGTTGCACGTATTTCTTCTGCCATTCCTGTCTCTATGGAGTAGTCAATTTTAAATACTGTGCCCTCAATAGCTTGTCGAATGTTTTCTGTCAATTGGTAAGCTTCTGCTTTTGATAAATTTTGAATTAAAAGAATAAACTCTTCGCCGCCAAATCGGGCGACAAAAACATGTTCAGATGAAAATTTGTTTAACACTTCAGCTACTTGGGTCAACACATCGTTACCAGCAGCATGCCCGTGGGTGTCATTAATTCTTTTGAAATGATCCAAATCAAGTACGATTAAGGATACAGAGTTATCATTTTTATTTTTGTTCATTTTATCAAAATAATTATAAAAACCTCTTAAGTTTGGTAAGTTTGTTAGGTAATCGGTATAATTTGAGTCTTCCAGAGCTTCAAAAGCATAAATCGTTTCTAACACAATTCTGAAATATTGGTAAAACATACCAATCATTGACACAAGGAGATCGTCATAGATTTTACGCTGTGGATGAGTAATCACAATGAGACCTATATTTTTATTTTTTAATTTAATTGGTAATACTACCGCACTTTCAGGGTGATAACTCTTATTGTAATACGCTTTATTTTGCCACTCTGTCGAATGGTGGAATACTGTTGCCGTATCCTTATTGAATGCTTCCATCAATGGCGAATTCTCAGTTAGGATAATTTCAGGTAGAGATTCCATTTCTTTTCCATCTAAAATCGATATTTTATTTAACACGGCAAACTTTTCTTTCTGTATTTTAAAATAAAAGACTTGTTTTGATGGAAATATCTTTAACGTATAATCCATGAAGTCTTTAATCACATGTTTTCGACTTTTTCTGATTGCTAACATTTGTGAATACTCAGCAATTTTAGTTAAGTATTGATTATTTGTTTTCGATTTATAGTAATACTGGGTCACTACCGATATCGCTATAAATGGAAATGCTGCAAAAAGAACACCAACTGTACCTAATGATTCATGTAAGTAAACTACTATAAAAGCTGATGGTAGGATAATCGAGGTTACTTTTAATGAAAAAAGTAATTCCTCATTAAAGAATGATACTTTCTCTCCGTTGTAAAAAAACTTACCAACAAGAACACCCAGTAATTGGTTAATTAGATTATAAGTTATTAGATATCCAGCCATGGATAGGATATGAAACGGCGCTAAGCTTGGAATTTCAAGTAAATTTAATGTCAGGAAATAAACGCCTGCTGAAATAGTCGACGAAATCCAAGTTGCTAGTATATTAATTGGATAGCGATAATGTTGATCTGATCCAATTTTAGATCGGATTAGGACTGCTAATATTCCTATAAAAGACAATAGTAATTCAGGGAGTAATCCAAAAACTATGAATGTCGCTAAAGACATCCCTTGTATTAAATTAAATACAGTATCTCGTATTCGTATGGGGAATGCAGCAATTAAAATTGTGAGGAGTAAAAAAAGACCGTAACGTAATACACTCAACGGCTGGTTTATTAATTGCGCAATACTTAATGCTATAATATAAATTGCGACTGGTATGAAGAGTACCCATATTCCAACTTTTTTCCTTCTGCTAATATTCGCCATAACGATAAACCATTCCTCATTTACTAATACAATTTTGATTATCCTTATTTTAACTTTCATACGTCTCGAAGTCAATGTACTTTAATGAGTTTTTAATGAGAATGTTTCTCAATGAACGCTGTGATTTCATGCGGAAATACCGGCTTACTATATAAATAACCTTGCCCATATTTACAGTTGTTTTCTAATAAATAATTCGATTGTTCGAGCGTTTCAATTCCTTCAGCAATGATATCAAAGTTCATGTTCTGCCCCATTTGGATCATAGTGCTCACTAAACTTGATGAAATCGCATCTTGTGGGATGTTATCAATAAATGATTTATCAATTTTTACCACGTCTACTTTCGTATCTCTAAGCACACTTAAAGAAGAATATCCTGTTCCGAAGTCATCAATCGCAATCCGAATGTCGTTGTTCCTTAATTCTACAATACTATTTTTAGCCGATTGAAAGTTTTTAACCACACTCTCTGTAATTTCAACAATTAAGAAACGTGCGGGTAATTTCAATGCCGTGAGTGCCTCTAATACTCTTTTTACAAAATGGCGGTCTTTAAATTGAATCGCTGACACGTTTACTGCGGTACTAATTTCATAACCCATGTCTTGCCATTCTTTTGCTTGACGAATCGCCTCATACAGTACCCAATAACCGATATTGCGAATAATGCCAGACTCTTCTGCGATTGGGATAAATTCTCCTGGAGAAATGTTCCCTAATTCTGGATGCTTCCAACGCAACAACGCCTCAACTGCGATTAACTCACCTGTTGCTAAATTGATTTTAGGTTGATAAACCAGATGGAGTTGGTTTCGTTCAAGTGCTCTTTGTAAATCGAGCTCTAGTCGGCTTTTCCGCTCTACTTCTAATGCATCTTGCGGTAAAAATACTTGGTAATTATTCCGCCCAATTCTTTTTACTTTATACAAACCAATTTCAGCCTGATTCAGTAGCTCATGGATACACTGACCTGTCGCCGGGAAGTGACTAATTCCAATACTTACCGTGATATAGATAAAATGGTCACCAATCGTAAATGGATTCGACAACATTTCAACCATTTCCTGTCCCATTTTTTCAGTCTTGTAAAAGGATAGATGCTGATGATAAACGATAAATTCATCTTCTCCGTTCGCAAAAACTCCTTCATCATTTTGAGTGAAATGCTGCAGTCGCTCACCTATGGATGTTAGCAATTGGTCACCAACCTCGCGGCCATAAATTTCATTAATGGAATGAAAACGATCGATATCAATCATAAAAATTGCACTGTTATTTGCTTCATTGGTTTCTAAATTTTTATTAAACTGATTAATTAGTTTTTTTCGATTCGGTAATTTCGTTATTGAATCATAATACATTAAGTCATAAATTGCTGCGTTACTTTCTTTTAACCGTGCTTCTAAATCTTTTGTCTCTGCACGCTTTTGCGCCTTTATATTTTTCACTGTGCGGCCTCCGATTGACAATTGTTTTTATTGTTACTCGAATTTTTGGCAATCCCCCTTACTGAAATAAATACTGAACTTATTTTATGTTTAATCTGATTTTACGCTTAACCGGTTTAACTAAAACTATCTTAAGCTAGAGAGATTCTAAGTGGTATATCGGTGAAATGGACACTTTTTTAAGTGAAATTCATTTTATTTAAACTTTTTTCGCGAAAATACGATTTTTTTGCAAATTATAATAATAGGGGGTATTTTCCTCTACTTTATAAAGGAGGCGTTTTTCATGATATATCCTAGCCAATTGGATTGGTTAATTGAAATGGATAAACGAGTTGAGCTGTCTGAGAAATCTATGAAAGAATTGTATCGGTTAAAGTCTGGTGCTGAGGGTGAACAATTTGTGCTTGAAGTGTTGGAAGAGTTTGGTCAACCAAATTGGACGGTACTTAAAAATGTGTGGTTTGAATACAACGGTTATTTTGAATGCGATATTGTCGTGTTAACTAAAGCAGGTATTTACACATTTGAGGTAAAAAATTATACTGGACACTTTGTGTTTGAGAATATGCAGTGTTCCATTAACGGTGAACGAATTGGTTTTAATCCAATCAATCAAACACAGTACTCGTACACGAACCTTGAAAAGCTGATTCATTCTGAAATGCCGGATGTAAAAGTTTACGGTTCCCTTGTTTTTGTAGGTGAGTATAATACCGTAAAGGTACACGATGCTATAAATGGCATAAAAATTGTCATGCGGAATGAATTAAGGAACCACATTTGGGAAATGCGTAAACAAGAACGCGACCACTACGGTGCAATTGTGGATATGGATTACTCCATAAAACTATTTAAGCGATATGCCGCAAAAAGTAAATTCGTACCCGAACCAATCACCGAAAAGATGCAGCTGCAATTGCGTAAAGGAATCTGTTGTAGTAATTGTGGTAGTTTCAATGTAGAAGTGAGTAGAATTTCTATAATGTGTACCTGTGGGATGAAGGAACCACTTGAAAATGCAATTATACGAACCATCTGCGAGTATGGAGTTATCCATTTCGATAAAGAATTAGTTACCAGTAACTTATGTACTTTTTTCGGAGAGCAGGTGTCTCGTAATACGATATTAAGATATTTGCAAAAACATTTTACTAAAATTGGATCTAATCGGAACACAACTTATCATAATTATTGTGCTCCCTTTAAACTCATCTATAAAGAATTCAATTTACCTTTGAAAAGAATGCTTAGTATCGGGGACTATTAAGATTTCCGATGAAAATTAAGCTCACCAACCAGCTAATTCATTTAGGTGGTGAGTCAGAGCGTCCACCAACCAGATAATCCATTTAGTTGATGAGTCAGAGCGGTCACTAACCAGTTAATCCATTTAGGTGGTGAGTCAGAGCCGCCACAAACCAACTAATCCATTTAGGTGGTGAGTCAGAGCCGCCACAAACCAGATAATCCATTTAGGTGGTGAGTTAGAGCGGCCACATACCAATATTCTGCACACACCTCGACCTTTTCAATGCTCTTCGGGTCATTTCGCTCTGCGAAATGTTCCTTCTAATCTCAATGGAAGGTTTTCGTCCAAACGAAAACCTTCATCAACGAAAGAAAAAGGAAAAGCAACGGTAGCTGGCCGTTGCTTACTTTGATTATTTAGTTGGCTTCATAAACGAAAAATCATAGTCTTCTTTTTTGGTAATTAGTAGGAGGCCGTCTCCTAATGGAAGAATTGTAGATGTTAATGCTTCATGATCAAGTACGACGTCTAAGAAAGCATTTAGCTTTCTATGGATTGTGCGAACTCGGCGTGGGATTTCCTCAGTT
>CAZTXI010000099.1:0-2049 GCA_964617265.1 uncultured Carnobacteriaceae bacterium
AGTATTAGCCGCATGTGGAAATGATGATGCGGAAACCCAACCAGAAGAATCTGGGATGGAAGAAATCAACGAGGACGAAGAGGTTGCAGAAAATGACAACGAAGCAACTGAAATTCCAGAAGGGCCACAAACGGGTTTACGTATTGGTGAAACGGCTATCGTGCAATCACCACTGGGATTATATGAGCTGACTTTAAATAGTGCTGAACTAATAGGAACAGAATTAGACGGTGAAGAAGCTCTAATTGATGAGTTAATTGTTTTAAATTTGACCTATAAAAATATTGGTGAAACATCATTTAAAGGTGAACATGAAATGATTAATTTTGGATTATCGACAGAACAAGGCGCCTACCAAAATACGAATGCGGCAGCTTCTTTTGACAGCATTGAATTTTTCGAAGGTGATATCGAACCTGGTGAGACCAGAGAAGCAGAGTTTATCGCAGATACAGAAGTTTCGGATGAATATTACTTTGAAACGGGTTCAGGTGCAATTGCAGCTGGTAAGTACACTGAAATCAGCTGGACATTTACAGATGAGGAAGCTAGAAGAGATTAGAGAAAGTTAGCTATTTCTAAAAATAATATAATATTTATTTTGCAAACAGCTTTCTGATCAGACTTGATTTGAGTGGAAAGCTTTTTTGTATCTACTAGCCAGACATGCATTAGCATAGCGATTTAACATTGTATTACTTCCAAAATCTGATAGAATGAAGGTACATTTTGAAAGGGATGAATAAGATGAGTTATTTAAATGAAGCAAAAGAATTATTAGGAGAGCTAGTGGAATGGCGTCGATATTTACATGCCAATCCAGAAGTTGGATTTGATTTACCAAATACGAGTAAATTCGTAAAGGATAAATTAATCGAGTTTGGATATGAGCCAAAAAATCTTTTGGAACACGGATTGATTGCAGAAGTTGGTCAGGGTGAAAAAACGATTTTACTTCGTGCAGATATGGACGGTCTTCCAATCAAAGAGGAATCCGGTTTAGACTTTGCCTCAAACAATGACTACTCGCATACTTGTGGACATGATATTCACACAACGATTATGTTAGGTGTAGCCAAATTAATGAAACAGCATGAAGATCAATTAGAAGGTGTAGTTCGTTTTGAATTCCAACCTGCAGAAGAATTACTAATCGGTTCTGAAGCGATGGTCGAAGCAGGCTTATTAGAAGGAGTAGACGCTGCTTTAGCTGCTCACGTTCAACCAATGGCACCAGCATCTATTATGTTTAAAGAAGGTGCTTCACTTGCTGCAGCAAATAACTACAGCATCAAAGTTAAAGGAGTAGGTGCACACGGAGCAATGCCACATAATGGGATTGACCCAGTATTTATCGCATCTGAGATTATTAGTGCATCACAAACATTAATTGCACGTGAAATTTCATTCGCTGAATCAGCAGCGATTACGACAGGTGGATTTAACAGTCCAGGATCGCGTAACGTTATTCCAAACGAAGTAACAATCGAAGGAACGCTTCGTACATTTAGTGAAAAAACAAGAGCTTACCTAAAAGAACGTTTACCAGAGTTAGCAGAAGGAATTGCTAAAGCTTACCGTGGTGAAACGGAATTTGAATTCCTATCAGATGTACCAGTACTAGACAATAATCCAGAATTAACTCGAAAAGTTCGTCAATATGCGACAGATATATTGGAGAATGAATATAAAGTAACTGATTTTGAACCAATGCAAGCATCTGAAGACTTTGCAGTGGTATCACAACAAGTTCCAACAACTTACTTCTTTATTGGAATGAATCCTGAAGGAGTAGAACCTTATCCTGTTCACCATCCTAAAGTAGTCTTTAATGAAGACATGATGGCACCAGCAGTAGCAGTGTTCTTAAACTCAGCTATTTCATGGTTAAAAGAAAACAATAAATAAATGATTAGAAAAAGGGAGTTAGTAATTACTTACTAGTTCCCTTATTTCTTGCGTAAAATAGAGATCGAAGAAAAGAGGTCTAAAATGTCTCTACCATCTAGAAAAATTACTCATGCCCAAAAAAGCAAACGTAAACCAATT
>CAZTXI010000099.1:2149-5799 GCA_964617265.1 uncultured Carnobacteriaceae bacterium
GTCTCTACCATCTAGAAAAATTACTCATGCCCAAAAAAGCAAACGTAAACCAATTTTATTATCAATATTCGCTATTTTAGTTTTACTAATCGGTGTATTTATTGGTTATGTATCTGATTATTATGAAGCGGATGAAACAGCGTATGCTTTTTTAGAAACAACTGAAACGGTTCAGTATCGTGGTGATTCACCAATTCACTTTTCACCAGTAGATGAAGCTAATACTGGAATTATATTTTATCCGGGTGGAAAAGTAGATGAAGTAGCCTATACTCCTGTAATGCATCCACTAGCAGAAGCTGGGTATGAGGTGTTTATTGTTGATATGCCATTTCATTTAGCTGTGTTTGATATTGACGCAGCGGATGACATTATAGAAAACAATCCAACAATTGAACACTGGTATTTAAGTGGGCATTCGCTTGGAGCTGCGATGGCAGCAAGTTATGTTGCAGATAATCTAGATAAAATCGCAGGATTAATTTTACTTGCAGGTTATTCGACAGCGGATATATCCCAGTCAAATCTTCCAGTGCTAGCAATTTATGGTAGTGAAGATCAAGTAATGGATGCTGAAAAAGTGGCAGAGTACCGATCAAATTTACCGGCTAACACAATTGAAGAAACCATTTTAGGTGGAAATCATGCCCAGTTTGGACGTTATGGCGAACAAGACGGAGATGGCCAAGCTGAGATCAGTATCGAAGAACAATTAAATAATACAATCACATCGATTCACGAATTCATTTCACAACAGGGAGAGTAACCAAAAGACCCCTATAAACCAGCCATTTTCTTTGCTATAATTGATGCATTAATTTATTAAAGGAGCAACGAAAATTGTTAGAAAAAGAGCGGGATCTTAAGTTGTTAATTAATACAACGGGGTTGCGTAGCTGGACTGGCAAACAAGCAAAACATTATAATCGTGCAGAGTCGACCCCTTACCAAGCCTTAGATGATTTCTTCAAACATTATCAAGTGGATGAAGACGATGTATTGGTGGACTTTGGGGCTGGAAAAGGTCGAACAAGTTTTTATATTCATGACCGATTTGAAATTCCAGTCAGAGGAGTTGAGCTTCATGAGCAAACATATGGCGAACTAGTTAGGAACGAAAAGTTTTATTTGAAAAAGAAAGGGATGGACTATTCGAATTTACATTTTGAGTTTGGTTTTGCAGAGCAATATCAAATCCAAGCGGATGAAACGATTTTCTATTTTTTCAATCCATTCTCTGTCTCAATTTTCAAACAGGTTGTAAAAAACATTATGATATCTCTTGAAACACATCCACGTCAAGCGGACTTAATCTTGTATTTTCCAGAGAGTACATTTAAAAGATTTTTAGAGAGTGAAACTTCTTTTAAACGGGTAAAAACGATTCGTCTACCATGGAAGAATCATCCTAAAAAAAGTTCATCGTTTATCGATTTGAACCAGAATTGATTGAGACGAGCTAATAAAGAAAGCCATTCTACTAGGAGATATGAAAACTAGCAGAATGGCTTTTTACTTAATTGACTGTTGGGTTGTCGTTTTCATTTACTTTACGAACGACTTTTGCGGGAACACCCATGATTACAGAGTTGTCCGGCATATCTTTTGTAACAACTGAACCTGCTGAAATAACACAGTTTTTTCCAATCGTAACACCCGGCATAACTGAAACGTTTGCCCCAAACCAACAATTATTCCCAACAGTAATTGGGCGAGCTTGCTCTAAACCTTCATTGCGCGGTTCGGGAGCAATCGGATGAGCAGCTGTGTAAAATCCAGTGAATGGTCCAATAAAACAATTATCGCCAATCGTAATTGTCGCTCCATCCATAAAGTAACAAGATAAATTAACATGTACATTAGATCCAAACTGAATATTCGTTCCATAGTCACAATAAAAGGGTTGGCTCACACCCACGTTATTTGGTTTGTAACCTAAAATATCAGCTAGTATTTCTTGCTTTTTCTGTTCATCACTTGGTTTCACAAGATTATACTCATGGTATTTATCTTGAGCATATCGACGAGCTTTAACTAATTCTTCATCATAATTCGCATCATACCATTGTCCAGCTTTCATTTTTTCAATTTCACGCATGTGCTCATCTCCTAAAATATTTTACTATTAAAGGATAAGCTGAAATGGATTTAAAAGCAAAAATAAATTCAGTGAGTAAATATATTTAAATCAAAAAAGTATATGTGATACAAAAATGTGATACAATAGATTTGAAAATGTAAAAATAAAAAGAGGAGGATATTATGGCTAACCAATATACAATCTTTAATTATACTGAAGTTTTAGTTGAAACAGGGATCAAAAACTTGTGGAGAAAAACAGAAGATATTTGTAAATGTGAGAGATGCTATTTTGATACAATGGCTTTAGCGTTAAATAGACTGCCCTCTAAATATGTTTGTACGACAAGTGGGGAAGCGTACGCTAAAATTGATGGAATGATGAATCAAAACCAAGTCGATGTCATGTCGGCAGTAACCAAAGCAAGTTTAATTGTTAATGGAAATTATTCACATCCGATCGAAGAGGTTAATTATAATACTCCAGAAGGATGGGAATCGTAGTAAATGGATAAACGGAAAAAAAATGTGCTCTTAGTTTCAATGATAGCCTTACTTGCAATTACTGGTAATATAATTTCAGAGAACAATGAAAAATTAAAAACAGTAACGGCAAGTAAGGATTTAATCGAACAAGTAGAAAAAGCTGAAATAGAACCCGTTGAAGAACCTGAAACTACGTTAGTGGAGACTACAAAGGAAACCGATACACCAGAGGATGAAATATCAGAAGAACCAGAAATTTCAGAAGTAGAAACTCCAAAAGAACCAGAAAAACCGGTAGTTGAGACTAAAAAAGAACCCGAAAAGCAGATAGTAGAAACTCCAGTAGAACCAGAAAAATCCGAGAAACCAGTAGCAGTATCTACTGAAAAACAGGAGAGTCTCGTAACTGAACCAACCAGAGCCACGACTAAAAAATCAACTTTACCAATGACGATGAAATTATTACCGGCTGAGAATTCTGAAGTTAGAATAAAAGAAACAACGCACATCGTATTACATTTCTCAAGTAATGCTTTAGCTAAACCCCAGGATCCATACAACGTGAATGATGTCTATCAAATATTCAAAGATCACGGTGTCTCTTCACATTATATGATTGATCGTGCAGGTAAAATTTATCAATTAACGGACGAAAATCGTGTTGCTTATCATGCTGGACCAGGTACCATCAAGGGATTTCCTGAGTATGATTTAGGTTTAAATCATTATTCAATTGGAATTGAGCTATTGGCAATCGGAACAAAAGAAGAAATGATACCCGTAATAGGGGAAGCAGCATTCAATCAAATTGACCCAAGTCTTATGGGGTATACAGAAGAACAATACATAACATTAAATCAATTAATAAACGATATCATCGCAAGAAACCCAGGTATTCAAAAAAATAGATTGCAGGTTGTAGGACATGATGAATATACGAATCGTAAAACAGATCCTGGAAGTTTATTTGATTGGGGTAAAATTGGATTTTAGTAAAATTTAAACTCTTATACGCTTTCATAGTGTGTAAGAGTTTTTTTCTACTTAAATTATGAAAATAAACATATGATTTTCAAACGAAGTCT
>CAZTXI010000100.1:0-5791 GCA_964617265.1 uncultured Carnobacteriaceae bacterium
ATACAGTTCAGTGTTTTTATTTTTGGTTGTTTTCCTAATGAAAATTCAAAGAATAATGAGAAGGGATAGTCATGGTTATCGGTGAGGGCTTTTCCTAAGAGAGCACCAATGCGTCCGTGAGTAATCGACTGAGTGATTTGGATTTCACTAATTTCAACTGGTATTTCAAAATCAATCAATGGTATGTCTTCGCCTTTGTAACTGATAATAGAATCTTCACTGATGAACGTCATTTCACCTTCTTGTTCGACAAAATCGACAGTCCAATCAACGAGCATTTTATTTTTGGGTGAGTTTCCACAGTCTTCAAGTATCTTCCATTTCATCCAAAAACCTCCTTTTAGTGTGTTGGTAATAGTAGTGTAAATGGAATTCAAAATTTTTCAAGCCTTGGGGATTATGTTATGATAAACGGACAGAAAATTAGAGTAGGAGCAGTTGAATGAAGACGTTACTGAAATATTTTAAAGGTTATCGCATCATGAGTGTACTTGCCCCATTGGGAAAATTAGCTGAGGCCTTGATGGAGCTAACCGTTCCGCTAATTGTTGTAAAAATTATTGATGATGTCATTCCAAAAGGGGACCGAAATTCGCTTCTTTATTATGTTGGTTTGATGTTTTTAGTTGCCATTATCAGTTTAATTTTTTCAATAACTGCCCAGTTTTTCTCTGCAAGAGCAGCGATTGGGTACACTAAAAATTTAACAAATGATTTATATAAAAAAGTATTATCATTGAGCCAATCTGGTGTGGATTATTTCACGCCGGGAAGTTTGGTTAATCGAATTACGAGTGACACGTTTCAAATACAAGGGGCATTGAATATCTTTTTCCGCTTGTTTTTACGTTCACCTTTTATTGTGGCAGGGTCATTATTTATGGCCATGCAAATTGATAGACGAACAACCCAATATTTTATGTGGATGACGGTTGTACTGGCTATTATAATAGCGGGAATAATTGCGATCACTTCGCCATTTCAAAATCAAATTCGTAATGTGTTTGACCGTTTAGTTACGCATACGAGAGAACAAATGCAGGGTATACGAGTCATCCGTGCGTTCAATCAGGATAAACGAGAGCAAAAAGAATTCAAGCAAATCAACGATCAGTTAACCCATCAATTAATCCGCACCGGGAATGTAACTGTGCTGACTACTCCTTTAACTTTTGTGACGGTTAATCTGACATTAATCCTATTAATTTGGAATGGGGCTAATTTTGTTTACGAAGGAACGTTAACACAAGGTGAAATTGTCGCTTTAGTGAACTATCTATTAGCGATTTTAGTTGAATTAACTAAACTTGTTATGCAAGTTATTCGTCTAAATCGCGGTTGGATTAGTGGGAAACGAGTTGCGACGATTTTAAATTATCAGTCTGAAACAGATACGATTTCCAATAATGTGAAAGGTGAAATCGGTAAAGAACAAACACCTTTTGATTCTACTTCCGACGATTTAGCTTTTGCATTTCACGGGGTAGACTTCAAATACCCAACATCTGAGAAAAATGTACTAAGTGATATCTCGTTCCAAGTAGAAAAAGGCAAACGGTTTGGAATTATTGGAGGAACGGGTTCAGGGAAGTCAACGATTCTTCATTTAATCGAAAGTATTTATTTACCGACAGCCGGTGAAATTATTTATAGTCCGGACTTGATGGAGGTTCATTCACGACGACAGTTACGTGATGAAATCAGTGTTGTTTCAGGGAAAGTTGCTTTATTTAAGGGGACGATTCGTTCCAATTTATTGATTTCAAAAGCGGATGCGACTGATGATGAAATGTGGACCGCATTAGCGGATGCTCAAGCAGCTGAATTTGTTAAAAATTTAGATAAGGGACTTGATGCACCTGTTTCTGCATTTGGACGAAACTTCTCAGGCGGTCAGCGACAACGCTTAACAATTGCACGAGCGCTGTTAAAACCGAGTGAAATATTGATTTTTGATGATGCTACTTCAGCACTTGATTACTTAACGGAAGCGAATTTATTAAATACATTAGCCGAAAAATATAGTGATCGTACGTTAATAATGGTTTCGCAACGAACGCGCAGTTTAGAAAATGCGGATCAAATTTTAGTGATGGATGCCGGCAATCAAGTTGGTTTAGGCACGCATGAAACACTGCTTGAATCCAATCAAATTTATCGTGAGATTTATGAATCACAACTTGTTAAGGAGGTGGAATAAATGTCTGAAAATAGAAAAGATACACTGCAACGTTTAATCCACCTGTTGTTGAACCATAAATTGATGCTGTTTTTAATTTTTATTTTATCCATTATACAAGTTTCTCTTACCGTCTATCTTCCGATTTTAATTGGTCGTACAGTAGATGTGATTGTTGGGGAAGGACAAGTGGATTTTGAAACGCTAAAGAATATTCTTATCCAAATGCTAGTTGTTGTTTTGGTGAATACCGTGGTGCAATGGGTATTACCGGTTATTTATCAAAAAATTGCTTATGAATTGACGAGAGAATTGCGTCAACAAGCACTGGATAAAATTCACACCATGCCACTTAGCTATATTGATCAGCATGGTACGGGTGATTTAGTTAGTCGCTTAACAACCGATTCAGAGCAACTAAACGACGGACTACTTCTAGTCTTTCAACAATTTTTAATCGGAGTATTGGCCATTTTATTCACATTGGTTATGATGTTTCGAATTAACCCTGTTATGATGGCGGTAGTAGCTGTCTTAACACCACTGTCATTACTCGTTTCACAATTTGTAGCTAAGAAAAGCTATGAAGAATTTACGATGAGTGTGCGAATGCGTGGAGAGCTTTCTGAGATAGTAGAAGAAAGTGTGACGCAAAATGAAATTATTACGCTATTTAACATTCATGGAGAAAAACAAGACCAATTTGTTGATTTAAATGAATCCTATAGTCAATATTCCGAGAAAGCAACGTTCATGTCTTCTACCGTAAATCCGGCAACACGTTTCATCAATGCCTTAATCTATGCAGGTGTGACGTATATGGGAGCTGTTTTGATTGTGAATAATGGCTTAACGGTTGGTGGGTTAACCGTATTTTTAAATTATGCACGCGAATATACGAAACCATTTAACGATATTTCAAATGTCTTGGCTGAACTGCAGAGTGCACTTGCTTCAGCGAATCGTTTATTTGAAATTTTAGATGAGCCGAGCGAAGTAGAAACTGGTCAGAAAGAGTACAAAGCCGATAGTATTAAAGGTGAAGTGACATTTGAACAAGTTGATTTTTCTTACGCACCAGATAAAGAGTTGATTCAAGATTTAACCGTCAAAGTTGAACCTGGAATGAAAGTGGCGATAGTCGGGCCAACGGGTGCAGGTAAATCGACGATGATTAACTTAATTATGCGTTTTTATGAAACCGATCAAGGACATATCACTTTAGATGGTGAACCTATAACCAACTATACACGTTCATCCTTGAGGGATCAGCTTGGTATGGTGCTGCAGGATGTCTGGCTGAAATCAGGAACCGTTCATGAAAATATCGCATATGGCTTTCCAAATGCCAGTCGTGAAGACGTCATCCGTGCAGCTAAATCAGCTCATGCGCATAAATTTATTGAAGCTTTACCAAAAGGTTATGACACGAATCTAAATGATGGCGGGTTAACCTTATCAAAAGGAGAACAACAACTTTTATCCATTGCGCGTATCTTTATTGCCATACCGAATGTATTAATTTTAGATGAAGCAACCTCTTCAATTGATACAAGAACTGAAATCTTAATTCAAGATGCATTTCATGAGTTGATGGAAGGACGTACGAGTTTCATCATTGCCCACCGTCTGTCGACGATTCAAGATTCAGATTTAATCTTGGTTATGCAAGACGGACAAGTAGTTGAACAAGGTAACCATGATTCACTCATGCGTCAAGAAGGTCTATATCACCAAATGCAGAGTGCACGATCAGCAGAAGCTGTTTAAATAATTAATTTAAAGAGTCTGTAAAGATGTAAAAAACATCCATTATAGACTCTTTTTTATTTTTAGAGAAGAAAACTATGAAATCAAAAATATTCACCTTGAAATTCGTAAGCGTATGGTACACTGATGTTAACAACAGTCGGATTATCGGATTAAATATTTTTAATCGATTATATGGAGGGATAGATAGTGAAAAAAATTATATTATTCATGTTAATGCTCAGTGGTTTGCTTACAGGGTGTCTATTTGAATCAAAAGAGCTATCGATTCAAGAAGTTGAAATGGGCGATATTGGTAATAGAGCTAGAGAGTTCTTTGAAGGTATAGAAATGCGTAAAACGGAAAAAGGAAACGGCATTTATATTTTTAATGAGTCAGAAAATATTCGTTATATTTACTTAAATCAAGATTTCTTAGAATTAGGAAAAATGTTTGGTGAGGCAGATATTTTACATAATGAAGACTCTCTCGAAATTTATGTAAATGATAAGGATGAAACAGAAGAAGAACAAGATCCATATAAGATTTACGAAATTAAACAGTATGAGGATTATGAATATTTAAGAATATTTAAAAATAATGAAGAAACTTATTTCCAAATTAGTGGAGCATAAATGTATTTTGAAAATGTAACTCCGAAATGTTTTATAGTTTAAATCATACCCAATAAGAGTTTATAGTGATGTGAAAGAAAAATATCATTGTAAACTCTTTTATATTTTATGAATTATTTTTGCAAATATGACAGAAATGGGTAATGATTCTTGTATATATAAGTGAAGTAAGAAAAGGGGGCTTAAAATGTTCAAGAATAATCACTGGATAATCAAACAAATAAAAAAACAAAATGAGGAGGGATTGAAACAATTAATCGACAAGTATGCCGGTCTATTAATGTCAATTATTCAAAAAACACTACCTTATTTACCGCAATACCATGAGGAATGTCTAAATGATGTCTTATTAGCGGTATGGAATAATATTAATTATTATGATGAAACAAAATCAGGCTTTAAAAATTGGATTTGTGTTATCGCTAAATATCGAGCAATAAATTACTTAAAGAAACATCAAATCGAAGTACATAATGTGTCATGGGACGAAGAAAAACACAAAAAGTCTTATGCTCATACAGATAATGCGTTCGAACAAGAACTGTGGGAAATTGAGTTGAACCGACTACTACAGCCATTGAGTGAGCGTGATAAAGAGTTATTCAAAGATTATTTTACTTCTATAGAAGATACGGAAGTCATCGCTGAAAGAAATGACTTAACACCAGGTGCATTATACAGTCGAATTTCACGAGGAAAAAAGAAAATAAGAGATTTTTTCGCTAGAGAAGGAGGAGAAGAACATGACAAAGGAAGATAAATTTTTTAGTATATTGAACGACATAAAAATTGACGTTGAGGAATTTGAAGAAACTGACTTATCGACAGAAGAAAAGAATCGATTATTCCAAACCTTTCAAGCTGAAATAAACCCTCCTACAAAACAGAAACGCCACAAAAATTGGATAGCTGTGGCAGCAGCATTACTCCTTTTAATCGCTGGAAGTCAAACAACAGTCGGTCAGCAAGTCCAAGCAACAGCGGTCTCCATTATTGAAAATATCCGTTACAGTCTGAGTAGTGCTTTAGGAAATGCAGAGACTGAGACGTCGGGTGCGCTGTCTTTTAATCAAACAGCAAAGATTGGGACTGCGGAAGTTAGTATTCAAGACTTAGTCGTATTTGATCATCGACTAGTATTTAATCTACTTGTCGATATGGATGGAGATATTCAAGATGAACATTTTATGGGATTCGATGAAATGTCGATTCAAATTAATGGTCAAA
>CAZTXI010000101.1:0-5572 GCA_964617265.1 uncultured Carnobacteriaceae bacterium
CTGTTGATTTCTCTTTAATCTAATTTAAATTATAAAGAGTGATTGTAAAATTACCCTACTTTTTTCTGTTGAGATTGTGTAAATAAAGTATGAATTTAAAAAATAAGGGTGTTTTGTTAAAACCTGTTGATGCGTCAATATTTCAGTTTGAACTGTTTCTTCTGAAAAAGTCGCGGCACCATTTGGAACTTCTTCTCATTGCCACGGCAATGAGAAGTGATTTCCAGATTCTCAAGTCTCAAAATCCTCGTATTATGCTTTGCATGAACGAGGATTAATTCGCATTTCGTGCATTTACGCGACTATAGAAGGAACGTTCCTCCTTCCATATTGACTACTGGTTTAAATAATTTAGTTCATTAACTATATAGAACAAAATATGATTTATTTGCTTATTCAACCTTTTGGACAAATACTTTAACTGAAAGAATTTACTTATATAGTCTTTATGTAATTGATGTAGAAAAAGTGTCGGTCAATCTTAAAAAATCCATCGACACCAAAGATTAAACAATCAGAAATCCTTAATTTTGCAAAAAAATAACGCTTGTAGAAGGTTATCCCTTTTACAAACGTTACTATATCAATGCGCATAAGAAGACTCGAACTTCCACAGGGAAATCTCCCCACCAGCCCCTCAAGCTGGCGCGTCTACCATTCCGCCATATGCGCTAATTTATAACTGCAAAAAATATTTTAACAGGATTTCAGAAGACTGTCAATTTATTAAGTATTTCTGAATGATATATTGGTCATTAATTCCAACCACTCATCATTCTTCATTTATCCAAGTTCACAATTTTTTTAGAAACAAGAGCTAAATTGTTTTTTGTTTTATCCGATAAACTAATTAATAAAGAGATTAATGATACATATTATAAATATTAGAACTCAAGAATATCAATGAGTTGTAAGAGTGTTCAATTAATCTAGAAAATTTTTTTGAAATAAATAGAGAGACGTTTTATTTATCAAGGATTGATTTTTATGTAAACGCTTGATATAATTTGAAAGCGATTCAAACTTATGCAACCGCGTGCATACATTTTAAAATAACTAAACACGTAAATAATTTTAATGATGAAGGGAAGATCTTAATGGATACATCATCTTTACATCACCGCCCTGAGAGTGAATATGCATATCTTTATGAAGAAGACCGTGTGTTTATTAGACTACGCACTAAAGCAGGGGATGTTAAATCTGTCAATTTATTAGGTGGAGATGTTTACAAACTGTACACTGATAATTGGTACACAGAAGGTACACCGATGAAGAAAATAGCGACGACACATTTACATGATTATTGGGCAGTCGAGACAACAGTTGATACAAAACGTTTAGCTTACGGATTTCATGTGAGTGGTATCGATAGTACAGAAGTTTTTTATTGTGACCGTGGAGTTTACCCAATGGATGAACTGTATTTAAAAGAAGTCAATTATTATTTCAGGCTTCCGTTTTTCCATGAAGTGGATCGATTTAAGTCACCACAATGGGTGAAAGAAACAGTATGGTATCAAATTTTCCCTGATCGTTTTGCGAATGGGGATCCATCGAATGACCCAGAAGATGTTTTACCATGGGGAAGTAAAAAACACCCTGGTCAAGATGATTTCTATGGTGGAGATCTTCAAGGAATTATCGATAATTTGGATTACTTAGAAGATTTAGGAATCAATGGGTTATATTTAACGCCTATTTTCCAGGCGCCAACGAATCATAAATATGATACAACGGACTATATGGAAATTGATTCTGCATTCGGAGATAAAGAAATATTGAAAAAATTAATTGCGGATGCACATAGCCGAGGTATTCGCGTCATGTTAGACGCAGTGTTTAACCATATTGGTTATGATTCAGTGCAATGGCAAGATGTTTTAAAAAATCAAGAAAAGTCACGCTATAAAGACTGGTTCCATATTCGATCATTCCCAGTACCTGATTACAATCATTTAAAACCAAATGAAATGAATGAGATGTACAACTTAAATTATGATGCTTTTGCCTTTGCAGGTCATATGCCGAAATTAAATACAGCTAATCCTGAAGTAAAAGAGCACTTATTAAATATAGCAACTTATTGGATTCGTGAATTCGATATTGATGGTTGGCGTTTAGACGTAGCTAATGAAGTGGACCATGCTTTTTGGAAAGAATTTTATGCGGCTTGTGTGGCTGAAAAAGAAGATATTTATATTCTAGGTGAAATATGGCATTCAGGTCAGAAATGGCTAGAGGGCGATGAGTTTCATGCCATTATGAATTATGTATTTACGGAGAAGATTGAAGATTACTTCTTGCGTAAAATTGTGACACCAATTGAAATGATTTATGGCTTAAACCAACAAATGATGCTATATCGTCAACAAACAAATGAAGTGCAGTTTAACTTGTTAGACTCGCACGATACCGCTCGATTACTAACAAAGGCTTATGATGATAAGGACTTAGTAAAATCTATTCTAGCCTTTATGTTCGCACAACAAGGAACACCATGTATTTATTACGGAACTGAAGTGGGATTAGATGGACACCATGATCCAGACTGTCGTAAGTGTATGATTTGGGATGAGAAACAACAAGATAAATTAATGCACCAATTTATGAAAGCGTTAATTGCTTTCCGTAAACAATATCAACCGATTTTAAGCTATGGCTTAACAGAATGGTTTGATGTACGTGATGATGAGGACATCATTGGTTTTACACGCACACATGAAGGGGAACAATTAATGTTTTACTTTAGCCAAAATAAACAAGAGGTTGAAATCTTAGTGCCAGAGACAGCTAAGCCAGTACTTTCACACTTGTCTCATTTTGAAAATGGTAAATTAGTAGTAGAAAGAAATGGGTTTGCAATTTTTAGCACAGCTATTCGATAAACGGAATTCATTGGGAGATGAAATTTTAAAAGAAAGAGTTGTAAAAAAAATGGTAGCTACAAACAAAGAAGAGTTTGATATGACGCCGTTAGAAGAGGAAGAGAAAGTTTCAGAGGAAGAAACAGGTTCAAAGAAAAAGTGGGGAGGTTTTAAGTTCAAGAGTATTTTACATAAAATGCTTGCTAGTTTCTCAGCCGTTATTTTATTTACAGTTGTTATTATTGCTGTTTCAGTTTTTGCTTCTACACAAGCTCGAACCAGTACGAACTTGGTCATTCAAGATCAATTACCTGCTATGATGAAAACACAGGATTTAATTGATAACTTTAAAGATCGTAACCAAATTGTTTTAGAGTATTTAGCAGACGGAAATGAGCAACGAGCAAAAGAATTCGAAGAATTAGCAGCAGCTGGTGAAGTGCTAGAGCAAGAAGTTTTAGCGATTTCATCGAACGAACAAATGGTTGAAGCGGTGAATCTGTCGCAAGAATGGACAGAAAGTATTGAAAGTACGGTTATTGGTGAAATGCTTGTTGGAAATGGTTTAATCGCGAATTCGAATATGAAGAGACTTAAACCACAACGAGAGATGATTTTACGTATTTATGATGAAAATATTGTAGCTGTTCAAGATGAAGTTGAAACAAGTGGACAGTCGGTCATCCAAGCGCAAGATTTATCATTGATGATTATGCTTGCGGTTGGAGCAGTAGCAATTGTCTTTTCAATTTTCATCTCACTAAGAACAGCTCGTTCGATTACGACACCTATTCGTGAAATGAATACAAGATTAGATGCGATTTCAAATGAAGATTTCACGATGGAACCTCTTGAAATTGAGACAGAGGATGAAATGGGGCAATTAGCTCATTCCCTAAATTTAACCCAGGATAAATTAAAACATACGATGAATAATATAACATCTGCTGTTGATTTATTAATTGAAAGTAGTCAAGAGTTTGCACGTATCGGTGAAGAAGCACAATCTGGGACCAAACAAATTGGTGCAACGATGCATGAATTGGCAAGTGGTGCAGAATCAGAAGCCAATATTGCCAATAATTTAACACTTGAAATGAACCGTTTTGAAGAAACGACAACAGATACGTTAGAACACGGACAGGAAATTAAGCAAGAGTCAGTAGATATTAAAGAACAAGCTAATAATGGAACAAAATTAATGGCGATGTCGACGAAACAAATGTCCACTGTTAACAAAATCGTTGAACAATCCGTAGATCAAATGGAAAAACTGAATAGACAGACGAATGAGATTTCAAAATTAATTGACATCATTCAAAACATTGCGAAACAAACGAACTTATTAGCTTTAAATGCTTCAATTGAAGCTGCTCGAGCTGGACAGCATGGTCTAGGATTCGCAGTGGTCGCCGAAGAAGTTCGTCAATTAGCTGAAGGGGTAGCAGAATCTGTGACAGAAATTACAGCATATGTAAAAAATGTGCAAGATGAAGCTCAGAATGTAACCCAATCGCTAGAAGATGTGAATAAAGCTGTGGATGAAGGAACCATTCAAATTCAATCAGCAGATCAAAATATTGCTGAAATCACTCGCTCAATTAATGAGTTAGAAAAACGGAATGAAGAAATGGTTAATAACCTATCTGCCATTAAACATCAAAGTCATTCTATGCATAGCTTAATAGAAGAAATTGCATCATTATCAGAAGAGTCAGCGGCGGGTGTAGAAGAAACAGTTGCATCGGTTGAACAAATTAATATGACGATGGATGGTGTTGGAAGTCAATCAAGAGAATTAGAGTCATTGGCTAACAATTTAGGCACCGTTATCGAGAATGTTAAAGTTTAAAATTTGATTAAAATCATTTTAGATAAGAAAAAAATTAATAAATAAATTTGTTATAAAATATTGATATACACGTGTTCATAAAGATTTTCTAACATGAGAAATAAATTTAAAAAAGTTTTTTTACAACATTGTTACAAAAAAAATACGAAAACGGTTGCAATAATTTTGAAAATATGGAATAATATCTATGTAAACACTTACAATATATTTATAGGAGGAGTAAGTAAAATGAGTAAGACAAACTGGAAGAAATATGCAATGGGAATTGTTACAGCATCAACTGCGCTATTATTAGCAGCATGTGGTGGAGGTAACGATACAGATACAACAGATACACCAGATACAGGTAATGACACAACTGAATCAGGCGATACAGCTGGTGATTTAGGTGGAGACTTACAAGTTTCAGTAGGACCAGACTACATTAGCTTCATAACTGAAAAAGCAGCAGAATTTGAAGCAGAAACTGGTGTTTCAGTTGAAGTAATTGAGCGTGACATGTTTGAGTCGCTAGATGCATTATCATTAGATGGACCTGCAGGATTAGCTCCAGACGTTATGTTAGCACCTTATGACCGTATTGGTGGATTAGGACAACAAGGTCACTTAACTGAAGTTACATTACCAGGAGACGGACGTTACGATGGTACAGATGAGCAACAAGTTACAATGGAAGGTACAATCTACGGATCACCTTACGTAATTGAATCATTAATTATGTACTACAACACTGATTTATTAGATGCAGCACCAACTACATTTGAAGAATTAGAAGCTTTAGCTCAAGATGATACATTTGCTTACGCAAACGAAGCAGGAACAAACACTGCATTCTTAGCTAACTTTGTAGACT
>CAZTXI010000102.1:0-5540 GCA_964617265.1 uncultured Carnobacteriaceae bacterium
TTGCCAAAGCGAATAATATAAAAAAATTCATTTGTTTTTTCATGTTACTCCTCCTAAAAGATTTTATGTACATTTCACCAAAATAAGTATGTATGAGGAATAGCTTAACTTAATTGTATGCCCTACCAATCTGTTTCGCAAGTATTAGAATTGGGGTGATCTTTTATGGGATTGCTGCTACAATTATTTAAATAGGATGCGAGAGGTGAATGTGACATTGACAGAATTTAAACAACAACAACATTTCGAACAGCAACTCGATCAATCGTTGAAATACGGTTTTATCCATAATATACAATATCGCAATAATTTATACTCTCCGAAAGTGTTGACGAATAATCCTCAAACGGGAGAATTTATTTTAACAGAACTACAAAATGAACTAAAAAAAGCCCAATCATTTTGTATTAACGTAGCTTTTGTAACAACTACTGGAATTGGGATGTTAAAAACACAGCTAGCGGATTTCAAAGAAAGAGGCGGGCATGGGAAGATACTCGTTTCGCCTTATCTTGGATTTAATGACCCAGCAGCTTTATATGAATTGATGAAATTAGAGCAGGTTGAAGTGCGTATGAGTGACGAAAAAATTAAATCTCACGCCAAAGTTTATATCTTTGACCATCAACAAGAGCAGACCGTTATAGTTGGTAGTTCAAATCTAACGCATTCCGCGATGAAATTAAATTATGAATGGAATGTGAAATTAACTTCTACCGATAATGGGGAATTTATTAAACGAACAACTGCTGATTTTGAGGCATTGTGGGCAGAATCGACTCCTTTAACCGATGCGTCCATTTCAGCTTATGCGAAAAATCGAAAACAAATGGTGCAAACCGATGCACTTTATGATCTGCCAATAGTCGAACAGGATAAATACCCAGTTATTAAACCCAATCGGATGCAACAAGAAGCGGTCACGGCCATTCAGTCTCTACGTCAAGCAGGCGCTGAACGAGCACTTGTTATTAGCGCAACGGGTACAGGTAAAACCTATCTTGGTGCCTTTGATGTGAAACAAGCAAAACCCAAACGCATGCTTTTTTTAGTTCATCGTGAGCAAATTTTACACGATGCACTAGCATCCTTTCAAAAAGTAATCGGGTTTGATTCCGATGAAGCTTGGCTCTATAAGAGTGGTGATAATCTAACGGGCAAAAAATATGTGTTTGCGACGATTCAATCCTTGTCGCGACCAGAAAATTTAGCGCAGTTAGATGCACATTTCTTTGATTATATTTTAATTGATGAAGTCCACCATGCTTCTGCCCAGACTTACCAACGGATTATGAATCATTTCACCCCTGATTTCTTCCTTGGTTTAACGGCTACACCTGAGCGTACAGATGGGCAAAATATTTATGAACTCTTTCACTACAATGTCGCTTATGAAATACGTCTCCAAGAAGCATTAGCCGAAGAGATGCTGACTCCTTTTCTATACTATGGCGTCACTGAAATGCGGAAAGCGGATGGTGAATTAATCGATGAAAAAGAAGATTTTTATCGTTTAGTCACAAAAGAACGTGTAGATCATATTTTAGAAAAAGTACGTTATTATGAAATCAGTTCGGAAGAGACTCGTGGATTAATTTTTTGTTCCAGAAACCAAGAAGCTGAAGATTTATCAGCTGAATTAAACCAGCGTGGCTTACGAACGGTTGCTTTATCTGGGAAAGATTCGCAAGCAGTCCGTGAAAAAGTTGTGAAGCAATTAGAAGATGGTGAACTGGACTATATTTTAACCGTTGATATTTTTAACGAAGGAATTGATATTCCTAGTTTGAATCAAATTGTTATGCTGAGAAACACGCAATCGAGTATCGTATTCGTGCAACAATTAGGTCGTGGATTACGCTTATTCCCTAAGAAACAAGTCGTAACCATTATCGATTTCATTGGAAACTATAAAAATAACTATTTAATTCCAATGGCTCTTTATGGTGATAAGTCTTTCAATAAAGATAATTACCGTCGAAAATTAGGTCAGCACAAACAGATTTCAGGTATTACAACCGTAAACTTTGAGGAAGTTGCTCAAAAACAAATATATGATTCAATTACTCAAACGAAATTATCTAGCATCGCAAATCTTAAAACAGAGTATTTAGATTTAAAGAATCGATTAGGCCGAACACCTCTGCTCTACGATTATTATCGCGAACGAAGTTTAGATCCCATTGTTTTCTTCGAAGACAGTCGCTTCAAACATTATGGAGATGTTATTCATAAATTCGAAAAAAATACAGGGGATTATCAATTAGCGGATGATGTGAAGACCGGTATGCTACAAATGATTTCATTTGAATTAGTGAATGGAAAAAGACCACACGAATTAATCTTACTAAAACAACTTATAAAACAACGAAGACCAATTTCTAAAGATGAGTATAAAGGTAAACTGACTAAAAATCAGGCAGCCTATTCAGCTAAACTTATTCAATCCGTTGAACGTGTGCTGACTTATGATTTCTTCATTCAGCAAGCTAAAGTAAAATATCAAACTCCTTTAATTGACATTAAAAATGAGCATTATCAACTATCGAAAAAATTTGAAGAAGCTTTAGATGATCCAATCTTTTACACTTTGGCTGTTGATGCAATAAAAACAGGATTAGCTCGTTCTAGGAAATATCCAGCTGGTTATACCTTACAAGGGTTAGAGATCGGCGAAAAATATTCTAGAAAAGATGCCCTCCGTCTACTACTTTGGGAGAATGATGAGAGTTCAACCGTATATGGTTATCGCATTAAGCATCAAACTTGTCCAATCTTTATTAACTACCATAAGAATGAGGACATTAGTGACACAACAAAATATGGGGATGAATTTATTAATGAGAGTTTATTGCATTGGTATTCTCGCTCGAATTTAACGACTCGTTCTACTGAAGTTCAAGACATTATTCATTCTGCAGAACGTAACATTGACCTGCATATTTTTGTGAAACGTGAGGAAAGTGAAGGAACAGAATTTTACTACATGGGGCCAGCAGATTATACAACTGGATCAGCGGATGATCATGAAATTGGGGACGTCGGTAATAAGGCACCTGTTGTTACAATGGATTTAGCGCTCCATCAGCCAATGACTTATGAATTATTCCAATATCTAGTTCGTGAAATATAATAGGAAATTAAAAAACGAAACCTCGACCATAATGGCTAGGGTTTCGTTTTTGAATTTAAGAAAGAAATTGAACAGTATAATTGTCTGTTCCGACAATCTCAACCTCTTTTTTAATGAACTTTTTATCGTCGATATAAAAATCCAAGCGACTTTCATCTTGCGCTTCTTCAAGGAATTTCTGATAACTTTCAGTTGGCACTTGATAGGATTCAGTAGAATTATCATGATAAACAACCCTTACTTCGATTAATTCTTCATCCATAAAACAGCCTCTTTTCTTTTATTATAAATCGTTCATATAGGTTATCAGAGCTTCTGCGGCTGGAATATCAACCGGCGCCCAATCCATATCTAATAGTTGGTCTGCTTTTAACCATTTACCATCTTTATGCTCTTCTAGTGACAATTCACCAGCTATGATTTTAGCTGTATAGACTTTTAGAATCACTGTCCCAAAATCGTAATCATAGGAAGCTTCGTTTATGTAATCTAGTATCGTAATATCGACATTTAACTCTTCTTTTATTTCACGAATAAGGGCTTCTTGTTCGGTTTCACCCGCTTCAATCTTCCCTCCAGGAAATTCCCACATACCGGGTAAGGTCATCTGTTCCCCGCGCTGCATCGCTAGTATTTTATTGCCTTGAATAATGGCCGCTCCAACCACTTCGATTCGTTTTTTCGTCATCTATTTATTCGCCTCAATCTACTTTGTTGATATAACCATAGCATATTTTTTAGCGATTAAACAGATCAGAATGTCGGGTATGGAATTTCTGCTTTAATGGTGTCGAGTAGTCCAGCTACATTTTCTGAATTTTCTAGTGTCATGATTGGACTCTCTGTAAAATCATTGGCTAAGCAGTCAACCACGTGTCTTATTTCACCATAGAAGTCATCGACTTTATATGGTACTTCGACGGATTTCATGCTTTCTTTCGTTTGTAGAATGTAGCTCGTTGGTCGATGGAAGTCCGGAATAATGATTAGTCCTTTTGTTCCGCGGATGACTGCTTTTGTTTCTGTTTCACGGTCAAAAGCGGATTCTAATATAACCTCGACATGACCTGAAACGAGTTTTGCATTCACATAAACTTCTACGGTATCGTTATGCATTTCATACGTTAATTCTTCTAATTCAAATGGTTGATTGGTAAAATCTTCAATCAATGCAGCATTGTATACACCCATGTCCAGTAAGCAGCCACCTTGAATAGGTTCATAGAAGTAACCCGTATCCTCTTTTGGAAATACGCGACAAAGTGACGTATAAACACCCGTAACATTACCAATTTCACCTGCATCAATAAGACTTTTAACTTCTCGATACGCTGGTGTGAAACGGCTCTTCATTGCTTCCATGAAAAACAGATTTTTCTCTTTCACTAAGGCTGAAATTTCTTTCATTTCACTCAGCGATAAAGTGGCCGGCTTTTCACACAATACAGCCTTGCCTGCCTCGAGTGCCTTTGTTACCCACTCTAAGTGAAATTTATGTGGCACAGCAATATAAACAGCATCAACTTGTTCATCCGCTAATAGTTCTTGATAATTCCCGTAGGCTTTCTCACAGGGATGCTCCGCCTTAAATTTTTCTGCTTTTTCAATTGTTCGATTCGCTACGGCATGTAATGTCGCATCACTTACGTTTTCTAAACTATTCGCAAAACGGTGCGCTATATTTCCAGCACCGATAATTCCCCATTTAATCATGGCATCCATCCTTATTTTCTTGGTTTCTAAATTATACACTAGAATGTAGGGTACATGAATCAATAGTTGATTTTTTTAGTATTTGAGTTGTATCTCAATAACAGGACATGCAATATTCTGTTTAATAATCGAAAAAAGCTGTAGCGAAAAAATCGCTACAGCTTTTAATTTAATCTTTATATTCAAGTTCATTAAGTTCCTAAATATATAATAATTTAGAATCAAAATAGTACCACTGACATTTTAACCGTTATAACGGTGGGGTTAGCAGGTGATTTCTATTATTCCCACTCCACCGTTGCGGGCGGTTTTCCAGTTATATCATACACAACGCGGTTGACTCCTGCTACTTCGTTGGTGATTCGTTTGGATATATTTCCTAATACGTCTAATGGAATACGCGCCCAGTCTGCGGTTACTCCGTCAACTGATGTGATCGCTCGAATACCAATCGTATAGTCAAATGTTCGTTTGTCGTCTGTTACGCCGACTGTTTTAAATCCTGGTAAGACTGTAAAGTATTGCCAAATATCACGTTCTAGACCGGCATTCTTAATTTCATCGCGTAAAACATAGTCACTTTCACGGACGATTTCTAATTTTTCTCGTGTAATTTCGCCAAGTACGCGTACGCCTAAACCTGGTCCTGGGAATGGTTGACGCCATACTAAATCAGATGGCATACCTAATTCTT
>CAZTXI010000103.1:0-5503 GCA_964617265.1 uncultured Carnobacteriaceae bacterium
ATGAAACAGTTACGACAGCTGATTGGGCAGCAAACCCAGAAGATGTTTCTAACCGTATCATGGATAATTTACCGTTCCCATTATATGTAAAACCAGCTAACTTAGGTTCGAGTGTTGGGATTTCAGAAGTTAATGATCCAGAAGAATTAGCAACAGCTATCAACCTAGCTTTTGACTATGACCACCGCGTACTTGTTGAAGAAGGGGTCAACGCAACAGAGGTTGAGGTAGCGGTTCTTGGAAATGAAGATGTTCATACTTCAGTAGTTGGAGCACTTGTAAAAGAAGCACAGTTCTATGACTATGATTCGAAATATATAGACAATGAAGTTACGCTACAAATTCCAGCAGATCTTCCAAAAGACGTCTCAACAACCCTAAGAGAGTACGCGACAAAAGCCTTTATCGCAATTGACGGTAGTGGTTTATCCCGTGTTGACTTCTTTGTGACGGATGATTTTGAAATTTATATTAACGAGATTAATACATTCCCAGGATTCACACCAATTAGTATGTATCCAAAATTATGGGAAGAAACAGGTTTAGCGTACGGAGACGTTATTGAAGAATTGATTCAATTAGCAAAATCACGTCATGAAGGACGTACAATTCGTTACGGAAAACAGCGCTAAACAAAATAATTTGGAGGCTATTATGACTAAATGGACATTAACTGAGATTGCAGACGTTGTTGGTGGAGAATTAATTCATGCACCAGCAACGAAACTCACAGTAACCAGTGTCAGTGGAGACTCACGTTCGTTAGAAGATGGCGCACTATTTGTTCCAATCATCGCCGAAAGAGATGGACATGAATTTATTGAAGGTGCGATTGACAATGGTGCCGTAGCCGCTTTTTGGAGTGAAGATTCAGATAAAGAACCAAGTGATTTCCCACTTATTAAAGTAGAAGATACGCTAGTAGCCTATAAAGAAATGGCGAAATGGCATCTCAAACGAGTTAATCCAAAAGTTGTTGGAATTACTGGAAGTAACGGAAAAACAACAACAAAAGATATGACAACAGCTGTTTTACAGACAAAGTATAAAACGCATAAAACAGCAGCTAACGAGAATAACCAATTAGGTGTACCAAAAACGATTTTATCGATGCCGAATGATACAGAAGTTCTTGTTCTTGAAATGGGGATGAGTCATCCTGGTGAAATTACAATCCACTCAAATATGGGACAACCAGATGTTGCGGTGATTACAATGATTGGTGAATCGCATATAGAAGCATTCGATGGCTCACGCGAAAAGTTAGCTCAAGAAAAACTAGCAATTTTATCTGGATTAAAAGAATCTGGTTTATTTATTCGACCAGTAGATGAAGAGCTAATCACGAGTCAGTTTGACCATCAGATTCGTAATCATACCTTTGGTTGGGATGATACAGCGGATGTTTATGCGGAAAACGTAATAGGCGATGCAACTTCGACAACTTTTACCGTTGACTCTGAAACGATTACGATTCCAGTTCCTGGAAAGTATAATGTAAGCAACGCCCTAATTGCTATTTTAGTAGGTCAAGAATTTGGTATTTCATTAGCGGGAGCCAAAAAAGGACTTGAAAACTTAGAAATGACCAAAAACCGTTTAGAATGGTTGGATGGAGAAAATGCTATTCGTTTATTAAACGATGCTTACAATGCCAGTCCGACTTCAATGACAGCGGCTCTCGATTACTTTGCGGACATTGATGTAGACGGCGATAAGATTGTTGTATTAGGTGACATACGAGAATTGGGTGAACGCTCAAAAGAATACCATGAAAAATTAACTGAGGGTATTGAGTTATCGCAGTTCAAAGCAATTTTCTTATACGGTGATGAAATGAAAGCACTGTATGAGAAAATAGCGGATGAACATGATTTCGTTCGTCATTTTACGGGTGAAAAAGAACCACTGATAAAAGCAATAAGAGAAACCGCAGAAGCTAACGATTCTATTCTCTTTAAATCAAGTAATGGAACAGACCTACTTTCTGTGGTTGATCAATTAAAAATATAATCAAGAGGAGGTGAGTAGATGATTCAAGGAATTGGTATTGATTTGATTGAACTCAATCGAATCGAAAAATTAATCGAACGACAACCAGATTTCTCAAAAAGGATTTTAACAGAACGTGAAATGGATCGATTTCTAACGTTATCTGCTCACCGCCAAATTGAATTTCTAGCTGGACGATTTGCAGCAAAAGAAGCTTTTTCAAAAGCAATAGGAACAGGTATTGGTAAAGAAATGTCTTTTTTAGATGTCGAAATTTTACCAAACGATTATAATAAACCGATTGTTTATACAGAATTATTCGCAGGAATAATTCATATTAGTATTTCACATTCAAAAGAGTATGCAATAGCGCAAATAATTCTTGAAAAATAGAAAAGAGTTGTTGCGCTAATGCGTTTGTATGTTAGAATTGAAGATAATTAAATTGCTGATATATGTTTGGAGGCCTGCTGGAAAATGTATGAAGAAAACAAAAAGTTTGAGCTGGAAATCGATGGATCAACTTACTCGGTAATTAAAGAAATTAGTGAACTATATAATTTTGAACAAGAAGAAGTACTCGACTACGTGATGGAACGTGGATTAGAGGACTTCGTTTTAGCGTATCACGAAATGAAAAATGGTTATTTAGAAATGGCTAAAATTAATTTAGAAATAAGTAATGAATTTGCTGTATCAGAACATGAAGCCTTAGCTTACATCGAGTAATAGAAGGCTTTTTTCTGTATAAGCAAGGGGGCAAGGCTTTTGATGAAACGTGGAGACGTGTATTATGCTGATTTGTCACCTGTAGTTGGATCAGAACAGGGTGGAGTACGCCCTGTACTAATTTTACAAAATAATATCGGGAATAAATACAGTCCGACTGTAATTGTTGCTGCGATTACGAGTAAAATCGGTAAGAGTAAGGTGCCAACACATGTAGCAATCGGTCAAGAAAAAGGATTGACAGAGAACTCTGTCGCCTTGTTGGAGCAACTTCGGACAATTGACAAACAACGCTTAACCGATAAGATTACCCATTTAAGTAACGAATTGATGAGAGAAGTGGATATTGCTTTGCGCATTAGTTTGGGTATTAATTAATACATATAATGAAACCCCACCTCAAAAAAAGGCAGGGGTTTTCTGTTTTTAAGTTTAGAATTAAAGGAGAAAATACATGAAATTATCAACAAAACAATTAACGTTAAACGCTATGATTGCAGCGATTTATGTCGTTATCACAATCTTTCTACCATCTTATGGGGCGTTGCAGTTACGTTTATCTGAAATGTTTGCACATTTACCGGTATTCAACCGCAAATATTCTGTGGGATTAGTTTTAGGTGTAGCGATTGCGAATATGCGGTCAGATTTTGGAATATATGATGTTATTTTTGGAACATTGCATACGGTTGTCTCGATATGGTTAGTTACTTTAATCATTAAAGAAAGTGATTCGATTATTAAGAAATTAATCATAAACACTGTTGTTTTTTCAGCAACCAGTATTATTTTAGCATTGATGGTCGGTTATTTAACAGAGCAGCTCTTCATCTTGGGAACATTATATGTTAGTTTTGCTGCAAGTATCGCGATTGTTATGCTGGTCACTATTCCGGTTATTTTAGTATTAGATAATCGTTTAAGCTTTAAAAAACTGATGCAGGATCGTGCCTAAATCAGTTAAAAGTAATTATTTTTGGCATTTCACAAAGAACCCGTTATGATAAATACGCTAACTTATTGAAAGGGAGTTGTTTTTTAGATGAAAGCTTGGACAATAAAAGAACCGGGTGGACTGGAACAATTAGTGATGGTTGACCGTCCGATTCCAGAACCTACTGCGGAAGAAATATTAATCAAAGTTGAAGCAACGGCTATTAATCGTTTGGATATTATGACCCGAGAGAATGTCACGCTAACAGAACCATACCCCATTTTAGGTGTAGAGGTTAGTGGTATTGTTCTAAAGGAATCGCCAAATTATCCCGAATTAAAAGTAGGCACTCGCGTGGCGGGGCTAACAAAACAAAATGCATACGCTGAATATGCCGTTATGCATGGAGGACATGCGATGCGCATTCCGGATTCGATGTCCTTTATTGAAGCAGCAGCGATACCAGAGACTTTCTTGACGGCTTATCAAACGATGTTTTGGTTAGGGGAACTGAAACCTCTTGAAACGGTCTTGATTCATGCAGCAGGTAGTGGAGTTGGAACTGCAGCTATTCAATTAGCTAGTCGTAAAATTACTGATGCGAATATTATTGCAACAGCTGGAAGTCAACACAAACTAGATATGGCTAAAGCACTAGGTGCAAAACATGTTATTAATTACCGCAATGAAGATTTCGCTGAAAAAGTATTAGAGTATACAGATGGTCATGGGGCCGATGTGATTTTAGATTTTGTCGGAGCTTCTTATTACAAGCAAAACGCTAAGGCAGCGGCAATCGATTCTCGTTGGGTGGCGATTGGTACACTTGGTGGAGCGGATGTTCCGGAGTTTTCATTTAGAGACTTAATGATGAAACGAATTTCACTAAAAGCAACGCTATTAACACCACGAAGTGATGCGTATAAGGCAGAGTTATCACAAGAATTTGCCCATCGTATTATGCCATTCTTTGATGAAGATATTATTCAACCAATTATCCACTCGGTGTTAGGATTTGAGGATTTACCTGAAGCACATCGCCAGATGGAAGCCTCAGAAAATACCGGTAAAATTGTAATTGATGTAGGCGATTTTGCGTAAATTTAAAAAGGTAAACTAAAAAACGACTCCGTCTCTATTTAATAATAGAAAGAAGTCGTTTTTTCTGTTTTCATTTCATAAAATAAAGGCTATAATCGAAGAGCTAACAATCACTGATTGTTTAAGTTTTCGACTTTAACCACGCTGTAACCACGACGATCAAGTAGAGCCGTGATTTTTTCGACATCACCTTCAGAAGCATCTTGTCCTAAAGTCATGATGACACGTTTAATCGGTCCATCTTCGACGTCGAGTGTTAAGCAACTCTTGATGTCTGCGAAACGGTTAATTGTTTTAGCAATATTTGCGATGTCACCTTGCTCACCAGCAGCAACGATCGTCAATACATAACTACCTGTATTGATTTTCCATGACTGTTCTAGTAAATTAAGTAAGGCGCTATGTGTTAAAATACCATAGAAATGATTATTCTCATCTAAAACAGTAATGTAAGGCAAGTCCTTAATCATAAAGAAGATGCTATAGAATGAAGAATAAGTGTGAACATATTTTGTTGCGTTTTTCAGTAAATGAGTAACCGGTAGAGACATGTCTCCACCTTCTGATTTATGTTTGTATAAATGCATACGGTAGATGTTTCCACGGTAAATTTTACCTGTTTCATCTAAAATAGGAACACAACGATACCCGTATTCTTCTAATAGTTCTAATGCTTCTGCTAGGGTAACTGTTTCAGGAACTGTACGCACACGCGTTTTAGCAAGAGAAAGTTCTCTAATTAACATA
>CAZTXI010000104.1:0-5498 GCA_964617265.1 uncultured Carnobacteriaceae bacterium
CAATTTGAATACCTTCTAAAATATTACGAAATCCTAAAATAAGTCCACCAACAACTAGAGCTGGAATAAGTGGTGTAAAGATTTCTGCCATAACAGATGCTGCTTGCTGGAACCAGTTTTGATTTGATTTAGCAACCTGTTTTGCCTGATCCTTCGAGACACCTTCAACACCTGAAACCTTTGAAAAGTCGTTGTAGAAGTCACCAACTTGATTACCAATAATAACTTGGAACTGTCCTGATTGAGTAAATGTTCCTTTTACTGACGGAATATCTTCAATCGCCTTCACATCTGCATCTGATGGGTCATTTAATACAAAGCGCATACGCGTCACACAATGCGTAACTGCGTTGATATTCTCTTTCCCACCAACACCATCCAGAAGCTTTTTAGCATCTTCTGTAAAATTAGCCATTTTACTTCCTCCTCGTTTTTGTCTTGTATGTTTTTTAGTAACTTGTACATACAAGTTGAATACAAAATTACTATACAGGTAACTTTCAAAACTTGCAAGCGTTTTATTTTATTATCCGTAAACGTTTTTATAAATTAAAGCAAAACACCTTAGAAGGTCTCTCATTTCACTCTCAGACTTTAGAATGATTTTTTTAATTGTTATGCCATAATACTCCGAAGATTAAAAAACTTATGGTAAACTTTATGTACTAATTAACTTAAAAGGAGTGATTATATGGCTAGAGGTGGCGGTCGTGGTGGCGGCGGAAGCTTTGGCGGCGGTGGTGGCCGTAGTTTTGGTGGAGGTCGCGGTGGCGGAAGCTCTTTCGGCGGTAGTCGTGGAGGTGGAAGTCGCTTAGGTGGCGGTTCTTCAAGAGGTCGTGGACGCCCAAGTGGTTCAAGTAATCGAAATAGAGGTAATAGTGGATCAAATAGACCTAGAGGATACTATGGCGGTCCTCGCCCATTCTATGGTGGATGGGGTTGGGGTGGCGGTTACGGAAGAAGTTATCGCAGACCTTATCGTAGACGCAGCGGCTGTGGTGGTTGCGGCGGTGGCTGTTTAACACCATTTATCTTAATTATTTTTGTCTTATTTATTTTTAACTTTGCTTGGCGGGCTGTTCCCGGAACAAACAATCAAACAGCTGTAGAAACTGTTCAAATTAATAGTTCAAGTATCGAAAGAGAACCTATCGCATCAGGTTTAGTAAATGAAACACCTTACTATGTTGATGAACTCGATTGGATTCGTGATCAATCAACTGCTGAAGATGGACTAAAATATTTCTATCAAGAAACCAACATTCAACCAGTTGTCTACATTACAGATAATATCGATGGGGATCCAAACCCTTCTCCAGAAGAAATTGATGCCTTTGCGAACCGAATGTATGATGAGTTATTTACCGATGAAGCGCACTTACTACTCGTACATTTTGAAAATTATGATTTCTATGATTATGAGTTTTCATACCATACGGTTTATGGTGCTCAAGCAAAAGTATTAATGGATACCGAAGCGGAAGATATTCTGTTTGATTACTTAGATTATTATTACTTACAAGATCCAGATGAGGTTTCAGAAGAACAACTCTTCTCAGGTGCTTTCCGTGATACCGCAGATAGAATTATGACGGTAACGCGCAGTCCTTGGATTCCAGTTGCCTTAATCGTTGGTGGAATTATCTTAGTTTACCTCTTATTTAATTTCTGGCGCAATGCAATGTCCAAACCAGACGATAAAGCCAAGAGTGAAAAAGTAGATTCTAAAGAATCGCTAGATGAATTCGATTTTTAATGCATAACTATACACAGCGACTATTTCCGATTACGGAAGTAGTCGTTTTTTGTGAAATCTAGTCTTGGATATTTCCGAATTCTGAAATAGATGAATATATCAGCCAATATTTATCCGAATTTTGAAATAGATGAATTGGATATTCGATATCTGTCCCAATTTCAGAATAGATGAATATATCAGTCTGTATTTATCCGAATTCTAAAATAGATGAATGGAGCGGCATTTTAAATCATGCTGCAATTTATATTATCTGAGTGAATTTAAAAATTCGCTCAGTTTTAAGCAATTATCTGAGCGAATTTCAGATTTCAATCAGTTCCAAGCAATTCTCTGAGTGAATTGCACATTTCAATCAGTAGTGCAAAAAAAATCGTTAAAAAAGAGACGAATGAACACTACTCTCAATCGTCTCTTGTCTATTTTACTATTCTATTCGCCGGCCAATTCCCATGCGCGCTCTAAGTGCTCAATATCAATTTTTTTCATTTCTAATAACTCTTTCATAACGGCTGCTACTTGCTTATCCGTTCCACGCTCAATTAAATCGTTCATGTTGGCTGGAACAATTTGCCATGAAACGCCATACTTATCTTTTAGCCAACCACATGCTTCCGCATCCGGATCAGCTGTTAATTTTTCCCAATAATAATCAATTTCAGCTTGCGTTACACAAAATACCATCAATGAAATGGCTTCAGTAAAGTGATAATCAACTTCATTCCCGTTATCCGCAATTAAAATTTCAGTATCAAGAATTGAAAAATTTGCATGTGATATACGGGCATCCGGATGATTCGATTCGCCTTCTTCATATTCATAAAGATCGCCAACTACGCCATCTTTAAAAATATTTGTGTAATGATTAATGGCTTCTCTAGCCTTACCCGTAACTGGTCCAGAAAACATAAGCTGCGTCGTTATTTTTTGATCATAATCAAAACCAGCAGTATAGATGATTTGCCATGACAATCCATATTTATCTTCTAGCCATCCATATAGTTCGCTAAATGGATAAGCTTTTAATTCCATTAATACTTTTCCACCATCAACTAACTGCTCCCACAGTTTTTCAACTTCTTCTTTGGTGTCGCAATTAACGGACAGCGATATTGATGGATTAAAGGTAACGTGCGGACCACCGTTTAACGCTTCAAACGTCTGTCCAGCTAGTTTGAAATCATAAAAAGCTGCATTATCACCTGACGGGGTACCTTCCAATGTTTGTACGAGAGTAATTTCAGAGTCTTCAAATAATCCAGTGTAAAATTTCACGGCTTCTGCTGCGTCGTCGTCAAACCATAGATGAGGAACTATTCTATCCATCTTGATCTCCCTTTCTAACTTCAGAAAACAAAAGTTATGTATCCATTCTGACGGGTTTACCTATGTAAATTTTACTATATCTCAATCATTTGGCGTAGTGATACGCATCTCTAGCATCACCATCCGCTAAATAAATTACCCCACAATACTCAAATCCTAATTTTGTTAAAACGTGTTTCATTGGTGCATTATCGGCATGGGTATCAATTCGAACATTATCGTATTGATTTTGGACCCACTCTATACAATATTGCCCGATGCCTTTTTCTTGCCCATTTGTTGCGATGCGGTGAATCGTCGCATAAGGATTATCATTTAACCAACTGCCCTCAATTTCACGATAAGTTGGATCGGGTTCTGTAAAGACAGAAAGCACCGCCACCATTTCACCTTGAGAATTTTCACAAACATGTGCTGCCTTTTGTGCCATGTCAGATTGAATAACCTCCGGAGCTGGATAGCCTGGAGCCCATTGGTTAAGATTCCCTGTTTTAAGTTGGACTTCGCGCCCGTAATCAAATATTTCACGCATTTTTGAAATGTCATTTATTGTTGCTAAACGGATTTTCATCTTATTCACCCTTCATCACTTTTTTATAGTTTAGCATGAAGTAGGCAGGCTTACTAGATTTCAATTCGGAAATATAACGGTTTAAATGCGTATGAGTTGAGAGCAAAATTCAAGGTGTGTTACGTTTTAATTAAGGAAATATAACGAGTTTATCGAGGGAAATGGCAAGTGGATTTCGGTAAGTTCAATTGTTCAATCATCGAAATCGAAATGAGGTAGGAAAATGAATAAAAAAATGTTGAAATGGTTTTTTCCAGGATTAGCAACGTTTATGTTTCTTTCATTACTAATCGCTTTGCTACAGGATTACGTGCCAGATACTGCTCAAATATTCTTCTCGACTACGACCGGAACGCTATCTTATTGTATTATGTTAACTTTAGTGCTGATATCCGTTCGGCCAAAAGCTCTTGAAAAGAAACTTGGCTTGACTGAAATGTATGAAATTCATGCTTGGATGGCGATGGCTCTCCCCGTCACATTATTTGTGCACGTTTGGATTCGGTGGAGTGGCTTAGAACGAGTTATGACGCTAAACATTTCAAACACTTCGCTGCTAGGTTATATCGGTTTAATTTCATTATTCCTTGTTATGATTACTGGAATTTTTGTCTTATCCGACACGATTATAAAAAAGTCGGACAGGTTAATGGATATGAAGCAAAATGTCTATAAAAGAAATCGACATTTATGGGTTCACCGTCTAGCGATTGTGAGTATTATTGCGATTCATTTCCATGTCTACAATGTTATTTATCTAAGAAACAACGTTCCATTCCGTTTCCTAACTACACTTTATACAGTGATTGCTCTAGGTTGGTACGTTATTTATAAAATTAAAATCGCACGATTGCCTAAATATGAAATTATCGAGATTAATATGCCAACACCAGACATTCGTGAAATCGTGATGAAACCCGTAAACGGAAATCGCATGGATTATAAAGCTGGACAATATGGATTTTTCCGTTTTGTCGATTCAAAAGTAACCAGTGAAGCCCATCCATTTTCATTCTCAAGTGCCCCTTCCGCTGAAAAAGAAACCCTAACCGTCATGATTAAAGAAGACGGTGACTTTACTAGCTCATTGGATTTAGTGGATGAAGGCGATAAAGTAACCATTGAAGGACCTTATGGAAACTTCTACCCAGATGACATTGCAGAAAACGAAGATCGAGCCATGTTGTTACTATCTGGTGGTATTGGTGTGACACCCAACTTAAGTGTTTTACGGGAAGAAATGGCTAAAAATTCAGATCGCCGCATTGCTTTTGTCTGGGGACTTGCTTATGAAGCTGACACCATGTATTTAGATGAAATGAAAAAACTAGCGGATGACTTCCCTAATTTCACCTACCACTTTATTTATAGTGAAGAAGAGGTGGATGGTTTCCCACATGGATTTGTGGACGATGAATTTATTGCTGAAGAAGGTTTAGAGGACTTTTACGATAACGCTTCGTGGCATGTATGTGGTCCGGGTCCGATGTTAGAAGCTTCGAAAAAATTATTAGATGAAAAAAATGTTACCAAAGAACAAGCTTATATCGAAGAATTTGCATTTTAATGACCCCCATAGACTACCAAGTAAAACAGAATGTTTCTTTTACTTAGGTAGTCTTTTTATTTGAACTGTGCTTTTTAAAAAATATAGGAGGATGATGTATACGATGAGTAAATTAGATGGACAAGTCGCGATTATTACAGGTGCCGCAGGTGGAATGGGCGCACAACAATAATAATCAATTCGTTAAACTAAAAACTTCCTCAAAAACGAGGAAGTCTTTTAGTTTATATTCTTTTTTCATGATATTTTCGGTCGATTTCTAAATTTATCTTATGAGC
>CAZTXI010000105.1:0-5415 GCA_964617265.1 uncultured Carnobacteriaceae bacterium
TAGGAGATTTAAATATCCAAACGGTAGATGACTATAGCTTTTTATATCAAAATCCTGAAATTAAAGTATTGAAAGCTATTTTCAATACGGTAGATGACGTATCTATTTTGCGTGCGATTCAAAATGATATTGAGTCAACTCTTTCTAATTTAATTGTCACTTCAGCAAGTACAAAGAACATTGAAATTAACAATATTAAAGCAAACAAAGGTCAAGCGGTTGCTGAATATGCAGCAATGCGTGGTTATAAACCAAATGAAGTCATTACGATTGGTGATAACCTGAATGACATGACAATGCTTAAATGGTCTGAGCATAGTTATGCCGTTGCCAATGCGCACGCTAAGGCAAAAGAAGCAGCGACATATATTGCACCTAGTCATGAAGAGGATGCAGTTGCTCAAATTATTCATCGTGTATTAGATGGTAAGAGTTTACGCTTCGCTTAATCCAATAAGGTAACATTTCCTTTCTTCACTTTCGTAACTCTATTGTGGGTGAGAATGGAAGGAGTGTCTTTAAATGGAAGTGAACCTTGATTTACTTGCGGGTTTTACAGAAGTAATTGGAAATGTCGGCTTTCCGATATTTATTTCAGTCTTTTTGTTAAACCGCATGGAGATGAAATTAGATCACATTGTAGACGCGTTAAACCAACTCACAAACGTCATTGCTGACGAACAATAAGTTACAGAAAACTCGCTCATTTTTGGGCGAGTTTTTATGTTGCTTTGTATACCTGTCAATGAATTTACCCTTATTTCTTAACCTCTCATTTTTTACGTGTTATACTGGAGTTGTAATGAGTTTGTGAGGGAGGTTATAGAATGATTCAGCTGTTTATTAAAGAAAGTTCCAGCAATAATCAGCGTATGACCGTAAGAGACGACCGAGGACAGATTATTTATATTATTGAAGGTCGATGGGGCCGTAAGAATGATATTACATCGATTTATGCATTAAATGGCGATTTAATCTTAAGTGCAAAACAAACAAAAAATACACCTCTACCGATATTTAAGCTGTATAATCAGCATCAAACAATCGCAAGTATTCGCAAACACCCAGGATTATTTGGTATTCGTGATTCTTATTTCACCATTCACCCATTGTATTGGACTGTAACAGGTGATTTTGAGGAATTATATTTCACGGTACATAACAAAGAGCAAAAGTTAATTATGGAATGTGAAAAGGACATCTATAATAATTATACTGTTTATGAACTATATATTGATGAATCTGCGCATGCACCAACTTGTGCGCTACTTGCTACTCTACTTGATCCACATTCGCGAAATAAAAATGAAGATGAGCAACGTAATGAGTATTCGAATTCAGAATACGACTTTGGATTCAATGCCTTTACCTTGCCACAACTCACTAAAAGACATTAAAATAACGGATTTAAAAAACCAGATGAACTACCGACGTACCCACACGCGCCGCATTTCATCTGGTTTATTTATTTTATCTAATACCGTTCTCTGTTTGATTGACTATACCTGGTACTCAGACATCGCTTCTTGAATTCGTTCAGCGGTTTTACGGTTAATCCCTAAATCAATTACTTCTTGAATATCCGCTTCTTTCAATAAACGAAGCGACTTAAAATGCCGTAATAATTTTGTCCGCGTTTTTGGCCCGACTCCTTTTATATCATCTAATATAGAAGAGAAGCTATTTTTACTACGAACATTTCGGTGAAATTGAATCGCAAAACGGTGGACTTCATCTTGAACTCTTTGTACCAAGTAAAATGCCTGACTTCGCGGATGTAAGTTCACAATTTCCAAGTCTTCACCAAAGATAAGTTGGGCCGTTTGGTGGCGGTCATCCTTCACCATACCAGCAACTGGAATAGACAAACCTAATTCATTCTCCAGTACATCTTTCGCTGCATTCACTTGGATTTTACCCCCATCCATTAAAATTAAATCAGGTAAATCGCCTTGCTCTTTTAGCAATCGCGCATAACGTCTTCTAATCACTTCACGAGTTGTTGCTGCTTCGTTACTTCCTTCAACTGTTTTGACATGGAATTTTCGGTAATTATTCTTATCAGGTTTCCCTTCACGGAAAGAAACCATTGCCGAAACTGGACTGGTCCCTTGAATATTCGAGTGGTCAAATGCTTCAATCCGCTCAATATACGGTAAGTTTAAAGCTTCAGATAATTCTTCTGAAGCCCCCGTCGTTTTTAACTGTTCCATTGTAATCAAATGGAATTTCTGTTTTAAAGCTAAGCGACTATTTTTTCCGGCTGTATCTAACAGATTTTTCTTTTCACCACGTTGCGGGATATGTACTTTAGTCCCTAATTCTTCACTTAAAAACTTCTGGTCAATTCCAGCCGGCACATAAATTTCTTTTGGTATCGTATTATTCGAGTGTTGGTAATATTGTAAAATATATTTTAACATTTCATCATTCGCATCTTCGGTTATCGGGTACATCGCTACTTCTCGTTTCGTCAGTGCTGCTTGACGAACAAAGAACACTTGAATGGAAATCCAACCATGATCAATATAATAATTGAAGAAATCACGCGATTTAAAGTCTTTGAAAATGATCGCTTGCTTCTCAACCGTTTGTTCAATATAGCTAATTTGGTTGCGGAATTCAGCCGCTGCTTCAAAGTTCAATTCTTCTGATGCTTGTTCCATTTTTGTTTTTAAATCTCGTTTAATCGTTGTAACATTCCCATTTAAAAATGAACGAATGCGTTTAATTTGCTCCTGGTATTCTTCAATAGATATTTCATGGTCACACGGTCCAATACACTGCCCGATATGATAATACAAGCAGGCTCTTTTTTGGTGTCCATTACATTTTCTTAAAGGATAAATTTTATGGATTAATTGTTGGGTTTGCTGTGCCGCCCCTACGTTAGGATAAGGTCCAAAATATTCTGCCCCATCCTTCAAAACTTCTGATGTTATCAACAATTGGGGATCACGTTCATTTGTGATTTTTAGATAAGGATAACTTGTACCGAATTTCAGTAAAATATTATAACGCGGTTTGTGCTTTTGGATGAGGGTAACTTCAAGTAACAAAGCTTCCTTATCCGATGCCGTCACAAGGTATTCAAAATCAGCAATTTCTTGCACTAAAAGAGCTGTTTTACCTTCTTTTTTACCTCTAAAATAAGAGCGAACTCGATTCCTTAAGTTTTTAGCCTTACCAATATAGATAATTTTACCTTTGGCGTTCTTCATGATGTAACAGCCCGGTAAGGTGGGTAATAAAGTTAATTTATTTTCAACTAATTCTGTCGCCATTTTGGACCTCCTTTCTAATTTTGCACTACTTAGTATAACAAAAACAGAACAAACTTTCGATAAAATTGCCTATGACCTGAACCTTCTCCACTTAATAAAAATTATAGCTTCCGAAAGTTGTGCTGATTAAGGCCTCAATCGCCTTATGTAACATTGATAAGTCACTTGTCGGGTGACCTTCTGTGTTATAGCCCACATCCTTGATGAAATAAGTAACCATCGCGCTTTGTAAGTTGATCGGCAATGTATTTTTTTCGTTGACAGGCATTGAAACAAGGTCGAGTTCAGCTAGTTGTTCATAAAAATTATTGATAGCCTTACGACGAAGTTTGCCTCCCTTTTCCGGTTGAACCGTTTGCCCATAAAGATCTGTGTATATAATTGAATACTCTCTCATAAATAAATCGACGCTAACATCCGCTATGGTATCCTTCTCCTGTTTGACAGTAAATAGTAAATAATCTATCTCTTCATTTTTCATCCGCTGTTTTCCAACTTTCTCTAGGTATTCTGTTTCATTTTAACAAAATTTTGAGCCAAACAAAAACGCCGACTACCTTTTCGTAATCGACGTTTGATTTATTCTTTTAGTTTTTAAAATGAATTAATTGATGATACGGATTTTAACATTACGTCGTCCCCAGTTTAGTGCCTGACGAACTGTTGGGTAGTGGATATCAATAATATTACCCTTGATTGCTCCACCAGTATCTCCAGCAATATAGACACCTAAACCTTGAACTTCCACTAAACTACCTAATGGAATAACGCGTGGGTCTACTGCAATAACTTTCGGATTGACACGTAAATCAATTCCAGTTGCCGTATGTGTACTTAATCCTTTTTGTTGTGTTGAGTAACCTGTTGCTTGAACAGTCATCCATGATCCTGTTGAACTACTCGTTGATGAGTTGTTAGTTGATGAACTGCTTCTTGAATTGCTTGAAACGTTAGTTGATGCAGTTGATACTTCATTGTTACTCTTAGATTTGTTTTTAGCTTCTGCTGCAGCTAGAGCTGCTTTTCTTTCCGCTTCTTGTCTATCTTTAATTGTTTGCTCTTCTGCGCTTAATTTGTTTAATTCTTCTTTGTTAGCTGCTAATAAATTCTGTAAATCAGCAACTTTAGCATCTAATGATTCTTTCTTTTCAACAACTTCTGTTTGTTTAGCATCTAACGCTTCTTTTTCAGCTAATAAGCTTTCACGCATGTCTTTTAACTTGTCATGCTCTGCTTGCGCTTCTGATAAACGATCTTCACTCGCACTTGTTAAGACTGAAGCTGAATAAATCATGTTAACAACTTCTGAAAAGCTCTCTGCTTGTAAGATTGTTAATAAAATATTGCTATTCACTTCATTTTTTTGTAGGGCTTGTAATTGGCCAGCTGTGTACTCAAAACGTTGAGCCACTAGAACTTCTTGTTCTTCGATTTCTACTTCAGTTTCTGAAATTGTTTCTTCGTGTTCTGCAATTTCATTATTTAGCTCTTCTAGAGCAACTGTAATTGTGCTGACTTCTTCTAATTGACGACCAACTTCTTTTTGTAATTGGTTCATTTCTAATTCGACTGAGTTTTTCTTGTTCTGAATCTCTTCCAATGAGCTTGCTGAAACATTCGGAATGATTAAAAATTGCGCGAAGATGAATGACATAGCGACAACTTTCTTAATCCACTTATTCATATGCTTAAGGAATCCTTTCTCTTATCTAAAACATTATTTAGTATATTTTATTTCTAATTGAGACGTCTTCTAACGCCTGATAGTATTCTATACCCTTTTATCCATTTGTATATTGCATTACCTTTACTTTTTCTAGATAAAACAGTAATGTTTGTAATATTTATGACCTTTTACACTGAATTCTGTAACCTAAGCCCTTGTATTTGTCTTTTTTTGAGTTAGCGCACCGATATTTAGACAAATAACGATAATGTCTAGTATGATAAAGCTAAGAAAATTAAAAATCGGAAAACAAGAGAGATAGGTGTATCAGATGAAAAAACGAGAAGGTATGGAAAGAATTGCTCTAATTGATATTGGTTCAAATACAGTACGACTAGTTATTTTTAATATTGATGCGAATGCTTACTATGATATTTCCGAATTACAAAACATAAAAGTCTCTGC
>CAZTXI010000106.1:0-1307 GCA_964617265.1 uncultured Carnobacteriaceae bacterium
GGAATGGCTGCTACTTTTTTAGGTGGTGTTGTTGAGGTATTAGGTAGTTTTGTTGGGACTTATATTCGTGATTATTTACCAAGAGCTGCGATGCTTGGTGCTTTATCAGGTGTTGCTTACTCAGTTATTGGTGGACAAATGTTCTTCCATACATTTGAATCGCCTATTATTGGAATGGTTTCATTCGTTATTATCTTAATTGGATTTGTTGGTAAGAAAGCTATGCCGTTTAAAATTCCTACTTCTTTATTTGCTATTATTATTGGTACAACAATGGCTTACTTAATTGGAGAGTCGAATGTTTCAGATATCGCTTCTGGATTAAGTGTTGTTGGATTCTATCCACCAGTTCCGACATTAGGTGCTTTTGAAGGATTCCGATACTTATTTGGTCCAATGATTGCTGTATTAGCAGCAATTATTCCAATTTCAGTTTATAACTTTATCGAAACATTAAATAACGTTGAGGCGATGTCTGCAGCTGGTGATGACTACAATGTGTCTGAAGCTCAGTTAGCTGATGGTATGGGTACAATTATTGGTGCATTATTTGGTGGAACTTTCCCAACAACAGTCTACATGTCATCGATAAGTGCGAAACATCAAAATGCTCGTCGAGGTTACTCTGTTCTAAACGGTATTGTATTTATACTCGCCTCTACGTTTGGTATAGTTGCTGTCTTGTCGCAAATCATTCCATTATCGGCAATTGCGCCAATCTTAGTTTTTGTTGGTATGTCTATGATTGTTCAAACATTCTCGTCAGTTGATAAAAAACATTACCCAGCAGTTATTGTTGCTATGTTCCCATATTTGGCGAACTACTTACAAAGTAAGTTTGCGAATGCAGCACCTGATGCTTTAGATGCTGTTTCTGAAGCAGTTGTTCCATTAGGACAAGGTGCTATGTTTACTGGTCTACTTTTAGGAGCAATCGTTGTTTTCATTATTGATGAAAGATTTGATCGTGCTGCAGTGATTTCTTTATTTGGTGCGTTATTATCGGCTATTGGTTTAATTCACGCTCCGAGCTTAAGTATTTTACACAATCCAGAGTTTACGATTGCTTACTTAGCTATTGCTGTTGTATTTATGTTATTTCACCAAGCACATCGTAATTCGGAAGTTGGCTTAGTGAAAAAAGATCAGGATGAAATGATGTCTACAGATTAATTCATAATTTTATTTCCAATGTATCTACCCCTAGATATGTGTTCCAGTTCGCCTCCCCCTAATTGGCGAGCTGGATTTTTTTGCGTATAAAATGCTGCTTATCTCTGGACTGCACAGTAGATTTACTACTATTT
>CAZTXI010000106.1:1407-3474 GCA_964617265.1 uncultured Carnobacteriaceae bacterium
AACTGGACAAATATTTAACTTTTTGTCCAGTTGGCGATATTTAAACTGAGTATTCAGCAGTATATAAGGGCTTGTAGAGGATGAAATTGGCTCACCAATTTCGACAATATTGGGGTATGAGCGGTTATTTATATGGGGGTTCGAAAATATATACATACTCTGAAACTCCGTACGGAATAAGGTTGAATTCGGTCCCCGAATTCCTCAAAACTATGTAAGTTCAGCTAATCGAATGGGTTTAGCTTTTTTGAAAAAAGAAAAAAGCATTTCTCATTTTTGAGAAATGCTTTTTGTATTGGTTTAGTGGGTTGTTTTTTCTTGGTCCATTAGTATTTGCTGGTAGGCTTGTTCATATTTTTGAATGTCGCCTGCTCCCATAAATACGACTACGTCACCTTTGTGCGCTAATAATGGTGATACGTCATCGATATTTAGGATTTCTTCTGCGTTTTTAATTTTACGATGAAGGTCTTCGATCGTTACTTCGCCTTCTTGCTCGCGAGCTGAAGTAAAGATTTCACAGACATAAACGGTGTCCGCAAGGTCTAGACTCTCTGCAAATTCAGATAGCAATGCGACTGTTCTCGAGAACGTATGCGGTTGGAACACAGCTACGATTTCGCGGTCCGGATATTTCTGACGAGCGGCATCAATTGTGGCTGTAATTTCAGCTGGATGATGCGCGTAGTCATCGATAATGACTGTATCGCTGATAATTTTTTCAGAAAAACGGCGCTTCACACCTTTGAAGCTCGCTAGGTTATCGGCTACTTGCTCTTTGTCCAATTCTTCATGGTAACCAAAAGCAATGACACTTAGTGCATTTTGGATATTGTGGTCACCGTATGATGGGATAAAGAACGTATGGTAAAATTCGCCATGAATATAAGCGTCAAAGAATGATCCTTTTGTATTTTTTACAATATTTTTAGCTTGAACATCGTTACCGTCTTCTAAACCATAATAAGTTACGGGTACTTCTGATTTCAAGCTGCGTAATAATTCATCATCTCCACAAGCGATGACGCGTTTACGAGTTTGTAGCGCGAATGTGTCAAAGGCCTCCGCTACATCTTCAATACTCTTGTAGTAATCTGGATGGTCAAAGTCGATATTTGTGATGATTGCGTAGTCTGCTTTATAGGCTAAGAAGTGGCGACGGTATTCACAAGCTTCTAATACGAAATAATCCGCTTCTGAAACGCCGTGTCCTGTTCCATCTCCAATTAAGTAACTTGTGTCTTCAATATTTGAAACCACATGCGATAATAAACCGGTTGTTGTTGTTTTACCGTGTGAGCCTGTAACAGCTACACTTGTGTGGTTAACAATTTTATTTCCGATAAAGTCATGGTAACGAATAACATCTAGACCAAGTTCATTTGCTCGAACGATTTCTTCGTGTGTGTCTGGGAAGGCATTTCCAGCAATGATTGTTAAGCCTTCAGTAATATTTTCTGCGTTAAATTCGAAAATTGGAATGTTGTTAATGTCTAATGATTGTTGTGTGAAAAAATATTTTGCGACGTCTGATCCTTGTACTTTATAGCCCTCTTCATGCAAAATCAATGCTAGAGCGCTCATACCTGATCCTTTTATGCCAACGAAATGATAAGTAGTGTCACGATTCATGTTGTTCCTCCAAAATTTTAATTAAAACTGGTAAGCTTTCGACTTCTTATATTATATGAAATCGTCGCAAAATGCTAGTCTTCAAGATTACGATACATTAAATTACATTACAAAAATTGACATGATAAGACAACGAACAGAAAAACACGAAGACTCATGTTCTGTTACTTTTGAGTCTCCGTGCATTTTTTTACCGTATTGAACGAACAGCATTTTTTACAATCTGTTTTTCGACATACAAGGTTTGTTGCTTTTTTCGCATTTTATTTTTACTTGGGTGTTGATTAAACTGTTTCTTAAACTTTTTTCTAAAATTTGGTTCTTAAAACTGTTTCTGGTAAAGATAATTTGTTACTTGGCTTGTATCTACCTTGTTGTCATTTGAATTCAGTTGCTTTTGATTCATGTTGCTTTTGTTACGCTGTTTCGTGTTAC
>CAZTXI010000106.1:3574-5372 GCA_964617265.1 uncultured Carnobacteriaceae bacterium
AATCAATAAATCTCACTCGATTGTCAACCTACACCAACACTGCATATTCGCTTGATTATAACGTGACTCTAAAGAGACCTTTCCTAAATAACATACTCTCTTTTTATTTCAACTAAAGTATAGCACATCAATCATGTAAGCGCTACAATAATGCTTTATTTTTTGAAATTTTCTTCTTCGTTAAACAAACTGCTTAACTTGTCTCGACTTTTTTGTATACCTCTTTGTTCTTCCGCCATAATATTGGAAAGCGATCGGTGCAATCCGGTACTAGGCTTCATCACTTGTTTAGCGGTTTCGACTTGAATTTCAGCTACTTTTTCTGAAATGGTGTCGGGTCTAGCTACCGTCTGGGTGTTACGAGGCTGGTCACTTATTATGTCTACTTTGGTTTTCATTTCATCCGAAAGATGTTCTTCAAAAAGTAAGTAGCTGTCCGCCTGTTTTTTTAAGCGCGCCTGAATTGTGGCGTAGAGCCCGGTGTCGATTTGGTCGGTTTGCCATCCTTCAAGGTTCTGCAGACTTTTGGGTATATACTTATTTTTGAACGGGTAGCGCTCTGGCGGCGGATCGTTCGGTATGAAAGGCGAAGGAGTTTTTCTATGTTCCATATGTTGGAGTGCTTCGGCTTTCAAGTCGTCTTGGGTACGAATATTTTTAGGTAATTCGTATTTTGGTTGCTTTGGTTTCGCTTCTTTTTTGGCTTGAATCGGCTCCACTTTTGGGTGATCTTTTCTGAAAAAGCTTGGCCCGTCATATTTATTCATTAAAACTCCCCCTTTCTAATTTTGAATTTTTATTTTTTAAATGGTGAAAGCTTCGCCGACTGTTGCATCGTCAGCTAGAACCATGATACCACTTTGGGCACCTGATGGGTCTTCGATTCCTAATTCACGAGCGGATGTGATCATCCCGTGACTTGCTACTCCGCGAAGTTCGCCTGGCCAAATAACAAGACCGTCTGGCATGATTGCGCCTGGTTTAGCGACAACTACTTTTTGACCTTGAGCAATATTTTTCGCTCCACAAACGATTTGTAGTGTTTCACCGTTGTCAACTTCTGTTTGCGTAACAGATAAGTGATCTGAATCTTCGTGCGGTACGCATTCTTTCACGTAACCTACGACAAATTTTGGTGATGGATCAGCCACTAAATTACCTTCAAAACCAGCTGCTTCGATAGCTTCGTTTAGTTTCACTACTTGTTCTTCTGATAAAATAATCGGTCCGTTTTGGTCGAATGTTAACCATTGCGATGCGTTGAAAAAATTATAGCCAACTGTGTTCCCAGATTTTTTATCGGTTAATTTTGTGATGTCACCTTTACGCTCAAATGCTTGATTTTCAGCGTCAGAGTTTTCTAGTAAAACGACTAATAAGTCGTCAAATGCTTTATTGTTATAACTTGCTACTAACATGTTTTTCCCTCTTCTTTGTTAAAATTTTGGATTGATTGTGTCCACAGTACTTTGGTCTAAGCCTAAAATAACTTGCTTCAACATTTCAAGTGCTGCTTCGTAATCGTCGATGTGGAATACCGTTTGGTGCGTGTGAATGTAGCGCGCACACATACCGATAACGCTACTTGGAATTCCTTGGTTTAATTGGTGCGCAGCTCCTGCGTCTGTTCCACCTTTTGAAACGAAATATTGGTACGGAATGTTGTGCGTTTCAGCCGTATCCAATAAGAATTCACGCATTTCTTTTGACATGATGAATCCTGGATCTTGAATACGGATCAGCGTCCCTTTGCCAAGTTGACCAAATGAGTCGCTACCGCCATAAACGTCATCCGCTG
>CAZTXI010000107.1:0-5330 GCA_964617265.1 uncultured Carnobacteriaceae bacterium
TACAAGACCAGTTGACAAAATTCAATGCGGGGCGTTCGAGACGTGATTCATCCCCCTGGTTAAAACCAGGAGTTTTCTCACTAACGCCTTTATAAAACACTCGTTTTAAATGTATGATGATTTATCTCTGATACTTTACGCTTTAAAAAAGGTAAACTCATTAAATACTTTTCATTATCATAAAATACAATACCAATATTGGAACTAGCTTGAACCATTTCAAACTTAGCTTCTTTCATATCTTGAAAGAGTATTAACTCCCTTGTTCCAAGTGCATTCGTACGATTAACAATTCCCACTGAGCTAATGACTAATGCACCATCTGGAAATACAAATCGTTTCCACAAAAAGAAAAAGCCATATCCAAAAAATAATGAGCCTAAGCCACCAGCAAGTAAGCCCATTCCAGCAGATTCTAAACCAAAAAAGCGAAATGGCATTTCTGTAAATACTGATCCAAATAAAACAAACAAACTTGCGGCAAACATAATTGTTGCTAATATGGCCCCCACACCATAATCTTTTCTTGAATGGTTAATTGATATAGTTTCCATGGTGATCCCCTTTTTTACAAGTATACTTTATCTTATTTTACGTAAGTTCTTCATTTACTTCAATTCCTAAGCATTATGAATAAAACTATAGTAAACCTTCAAATAAGTCTTCTTCTTGTTTTAATTCTGGTGAATCCGGTCCAATCATTTCGATTTTTAGTCCTGCCATTGCACGCTCAATTAAACCATCAACATCTAAAGCTTTTTCGTATTCTTTTACTTTTTCTAGGTTTGGTTTTGTTTTCGGACGTGGTGGCGTGAAGATTGTACAACAGTCTTCAAATGGTAAAATCGATAAATCAAATGTATCAATTTCTTGAGCAATCTCAACAATTTCAGTTTTATCCATGGCTACAAGCGGGCGTAAAACGGGTGTTGCCGTTACTTCATTAATTGCCATCATACTTTCTAATGTTTGAGAAGCAACTTGTCCTAATGACTCCCCATTCATAATCGCTAAACCATTACGCTCTTCACGAATTAAATCTGTTAACTTCATCATAAAACGACGTGTAACCGTCATAATATAACCTTCTGGAATATCTTTTTTAATTTGTTCTTGAATTTCAGTGAAAGGCACTTCAATAAACGGAACTTGACCACTGTATCGAGCCATTTTAGCTGCTAAATCCTTAGCTTTTTGTAAAGCTTGAGGACTTGTGTATGGTGGGCTAGCAAAGTGAACAGCCTCAACATCAATTCCACGTTTCATCGATAAGTAACCTGCTACAGGAGAGTCAATTCCACCTGAAAGCATCAGCATACCTTTACCAGCTGTTCCAACTGGTAGGCCTCCTGAAGCTTGAATCGTTTCAACCGATAAGTAAATACCATCTTCACGAACTTCCGTACGAACTGTTAAATCAGGTTTTTCCATTTGTACTTTTAATTCTGAAAATTCAATCGCAACGGCAGCACCTAACTCACGGTTTAAATCCATTGTATCGTATTCAAAATCATGGTCAGCACGACGCGTATTAATTTTAAAACTAACACCATCACCAACATGCGGTTTCACAATTGCAATGGCACCAGCTTTTGCTGCTTCTAATGTTTTTTCAACTTGAATAACCGGTGAGATAGTTTGAATACCGAAAATATCTTTCAAGCGTTCAATTACTTCATCCGAATCCTCACCGTTTAATTCTACATACATACGGTCACGGAACCAGCTAATCTCTACTTTTGGAAACTTTGGTTCTAAAGCATTCTTTACATTTCGACCTAAACGATCAATAAAAAATTGAATGTTCTTACCTTTTGTTGACAACTCACCATATCGAATCATAATTTGCGTTGGTTTCATTTTTAATCTTTTCCTCCTGTAATACTTACTCTATCCATTAATAACTTGAAATTTTTCATATATTTCATCAAATGCTTCAATAAATTTTTCTACTTCATCGTCTGTATTTTCAGCTGATAAACTAACTCGATTAGCCGTCTCAGCAATATGTTTCGGTACGCCCATTGCACTTAAAGTGCTTGATTCAACATCCATTGCGCGACTCGAGCAAGCACTCGTAGTCGATATAAAAATATTATATTCTTCAAATGCATGGACGGTTACTTCTCCACGAATACCTTCAATCCCAAAACATAAAATATGAGGTGCATGCATTTCAGGTGTAAAAATAGTCACTTTATCTTTTGTTTCTAAATAGTGACGAATCTTATCCTGCATGCTTCTTAAATGGGCTTGCTTCTCTTTTTCATCCGACTTCGTCAAACGGACTGCGCGTGACATCGCCGCAATTGCTGGCAAGTTTTCTGTCCCACTTCGCATATCACGTTCTTGTCCGCCACCCGTTAGCAATGGCGCAATTTGACGGCCATCTTTTATATAAATGAAGCCTATTCCACGAGGAGCTCTGAACTTATGTCCGGAGAAAACAGCCATATCTACGCGACTTGTTCCTCCTAAATCTAAATCAACTAATCCTAAGGCCTGAACAGCATCAACATGAAAATGAATCGATGGATAGTCACGAAGAATCTCACCTATTTCACTTATTGGCTGAACCGTTCCAACCTCATTGTTTACTGCGATAACTGAAACCAATACTGTATCTTCACGAATCGCTTCTTTAAGATCCTTTGGTGAAATAAGGCCTTGGTTATCAACTGGTAAATAAGTCACTGCCCAACCTAACGATTCAAGTTGTTTCATCGTTTCATAAACAGCCGGATGCTCTACAGTTGTTGTAATAATATGTTGACCATAACGTTTTTTCTCGATAGCCGTTCCTTTAATGGCCCAGTTATCACCTTCTGTACCACCACTTGTAAAGTAAATTTCATTCGGTTGTACGCCAATTTCACTAGCAATTTGTGCTCGCGATTGTGCGAGTAATTTCGTAGGAGTGTCCCCTAGCAAATGTAAGCTTGATGGATTCCCATAAAATTGCTCACTGACTTTTAAATAAGTATCTAAAACAGTTGGTTCTATTTTAGTTGTTGCACTATTATCAAAATAAATCATTTCATACATTCCTTTAATATACTTGATTCGGTTGGATATTATATCATTTAATTGACTATAACTAAATATAAGAGAAGAAACAATTCTGTTCCTTCTTAAACAACTTCTCTATTTTACATGAAAAAAGCTAGGATTAAAGTAAAAGATTACATTTACTCTCTATCCTAGCTAAATTTTATTCATTTACAGTTTCTTGATTTTCCGCTTCATAGGCACGAAGAATTTCTGAAAACTCTCCTGGTGCAATGTTTTCTAGTTTTTCTTTCACAAGTCGCAAGGCTGTTTCATAATCATAATCCTCACTAAACAACGATTCACTATAGCGAATTGTCTCTAGAATACCTTTGTGTGAATCTTTATAACGGTATAATTTTTGAGAAGTGCGTTCCGTTAATTCAACTTGATGGATAATATCATCTGTCATTTTTTCAAGCTGACGAACATCTTCTTCACAAATTTCAAACATTTTCTGAATATCAACTAATGAAATCTTTGGTCGCGATAGTTCTGAATCAAATCGCTCGATGCGGTCTGAAGCAGAAAAGAACAACTCTAAATAATCGTCCGGTAAACCTGGTAATCGTTCATTTTCTAAACGACGTTTCATACGGTACATTTGTTGTTCCATAGCATATAGTTCTTCTTTGTACTCTAATTCTTGAACTCGGTAACTATCTAAGTGATTCGATATTTTAGCATATTCTTCATTTAATTGACTTAACTGATCAAATAACTCTTCTAAACGACTGTACGCAACTGAGTAAGGTAAAGCTTGGTGCTTCAAGCGATCATCTAAGAAAACATATTCATCTTTTGCTTCCTTAACTTTTTCAGCTAACTTTTCAATGGCATTTGCTTCGTCGTGTATTAGGATATAACTTTGTGATAAACGTTTTTCAGTTCCAGTTAAACGACGATTTTCTTCTTGTAAAAAGTAAAGACCTCGTTTACTATCTTCCAACAATTCAAACGCTGCTGGTTTTGCTTGATATTCAATCTCCATAAGGTCATACATCTCATTAATCTGTTCAGCTAATTCATCTGATTCAGTCTGTGCTTCGTCTAATTCTAACGCACGAATTCGGTCTAAAATATGTTGTTTATCTGTTTTTAGCTTTTCTATATCTTCAAGAACTGTATCTTCTGGGAATAAATAGCCTGCATCCGACATTTGGTTATAGCCATTTTCTAAATCTTCAAACTGTTCTACAAACTCATCTTCTAGCGTTTCAAGTAATGGTGGAACGACTTTCATTTGTCCTTCCATTTCTTCGATAGCTTGATTTAATCGTTTTACGACTATATTGGCTTCTTCATGATCTCCAGAAATCGTCACATTTGAAAACTGTGAGAAATCTTTTTCCATTTCACGAAGGTTATGCTCAAACGTTTCAGATGCGGGTCCAAATGAAAAACTATACGCTAATAAGGACTTTCTGATTTCATGGTATTTTTTCTTAATTTCATCGATTTTAATCAAGTTGGCTTGTTCTCTTTCGATTAACCCGATTAAATCACTTTGTAAAGCCTCTATTTCTTTGTTAATTTCCGTTAGTGCTTGTTCTGCTGCATCCTGGCTTTTTTTTGCTTCTATTAGTCGATAACGATCTGTGGCTTGTTCCGCATCAAACAGACAATTCTCGAGCTTTGGATATTTAACAGACTCAATTGTATGCCATTGCTGCTCTAACTTTTTACGCAGTTCAAAGGATTGACCACTAATAGTCAATTCACTAACTTCTTTTAATTCATTATAAGGTGCTTTCTTTAAGACATGATTTTTCTCTTGATCTAATTGATCAATTTTTTGATAATATTTAGAACGCACCAGATATGTAATTCCAAACGTTACACCCACTAAAACTAAAATAATAATTATTGTAATTTGCAAAGGGTTCACTAAAATTCCTCCCAGCCTATGTTTCAATATTCATAAATCCCTTATATACTTGGGTCAAACTCGCAAAATCTTACGATTCTACCATAATTATAACTAGTATATCAAAAATGATTGAAATATGTTATACTTGACCCTAAAATATTTCATACGGGTTATTAATGAAAGTCTATTCAATTCTAAACAACTTTACCCTCAAACATTATAAAAGGAGAATCTTTATGGGAAAAACACTAAACAATAAAATTGTACTAGCTCAATTAGATGGTCTGGTAAATGATGAACCAAACTGGATTGCTAATTTAAGTAACGCTTCTGCTCTCTTAAATGAAATTCTAGATAACATTAACTGGGTTGGATTTTATTTATGGGAAGATGCTTCTGAACAACTTGTATT
>CAZTXI010000108.1:0-5326 GCA_964617265.1 uncultured Carnobacteriaceae bacterium
CTTCATTTAACATTTTTTCTTGAGCTGATCCTAAAAATGCACGGAAAATATTACCCGCACCTAAGTGTAACCAAATCGGCTCGCTTAATGTATCAGCCGTAACTTTATCTAAATCATAATTAGGAATCGCTACACCTAACTCAGCTAATTTTTCTTTCTCTAATAAAACCTCTTTATTTAATAACATTCTCTTACAACTCCTCTTCTTTATTCGTAACCGTTTTCTCAATTAGTTTACTATGCAATCTCTCTAATTGCAATCATTTTTAATCAAAACATCTGATGTTATTCGATATTTTTTCTATTCTATACATAGTTTGTGATTTAAACGAATCATTAATTTTTATCCATCCGTCCAACTCCCTTATGTTTAAACTCTTTTCATATTATTTTTCAATAAAATATAATCTCTACTAAAACATTGTACCATAGCTACTTAACAGATAACATAATAAATATTCTAATCCTCAAAATATATTTTTTTAAGATCATAAACTTCCTTGATTGCACCCTATATTAACAAGTTAATGATTTGAAACCAATACCCATTCTTTGTGAAATGTCTTTATACTTAGATTATATCACTTTTAACAAAGTTGATTTAACAAGGTTTTAGAGTTTAATTTTATAGATAAAAACCATAAAGTAAATTTATTGTACTAAAATCATTTAATCAAAAAAATATTCTTAGACCGCTACAAACAGCTATACTATGGAGTTTCATTTAAAAAATTAGTTTAAAAGAGTATTTTATAGTTAAAAATGTCATCTGATGACTTTCTTTTCAATGATGGCCAACACGACTGATGAAGCCAATACAAGTATAAAGAGAAGAATATTAGAAATCGCTGGAAGCAACAATCGAAAAATACGAGTAAAGAGATAGTGAGATAAATAAATAGAAAAAGAAAACTCACCAATCGGATGTAACATTTTTCTAAAAGGATTCAACCAATTTGGAAATACCATGGTTAATAAAATAATGAATACCGAGAAAAATACAATACTTGGACGAGTTTGATCAAATATTGGGTCCGTCATAAAGAACAGGGGCTCTAAAACGATAAAAACGGTGCTAATTGAGAAGAATAGAAGAACCCATGTTTTATGAAGTTTTTTCTTTATCTCTTCATAATAATTAGCCACCCATATTCCAAAAACAAAATAAAATAACCAATTCAATGGATTCTGATTTTGAGTAAACTGTTCTCCCAGATTCGGATGCATCACCAAACTAGCCATCGTCAAAACAAAAGTAAGCCCCACTCCCCAAAGCTTCTCTCCTAATTTCATAAGAAGTGGATAAACCATGTAAAATAATGTAATTAAAGGAACAAAATATAAATGTGGATAGTTTCTTCCTATAACTACACCTTGGAAAAATTCAATGAGTGAAATAGATTGCTGCTCAATAACCAGAGCAAATAAATAATAAATTAGATTCCACACGAGGTATTTTGGAATTAACTTCATTAGGCGTTTTTTAAGAAAATCAAAATAATGACTGGAACGCTCATAACTTTCTGCTACTGTTAAACCCCAACCAGATAAAAAGACAAAAACCGGTACGCCAAATCGTGGAATCTGATTCAATACAATGCCACTTGGTTCTTCTGCGATCGCAGTTGGTGCCGTTACATGAATGAGGATTACAGCTAAAATAGCCAAACCTCTTAAATAATCAAAGTTTTTATAACGCTCTATCATTTTTAAAGCCCCTTCATTCTAATCTACTCATCCATACTATAATCGTTCTGCCCGATTACTTTCCACTCAAATGCCCTTTAATGCGGCTAGTCACACTGAAAAAAGCGATAACATATTTCATTTCACTCTATTTACGGTATAATAACTATTCAACAGTCGATGAAAGGTGGTTTATTTGTGAGTATTGAGTTGTATCCAGATCATAAAGCAATTCTGCATTTTTATGATTCGCTTAAAGTATATGAAGTCGATTTTTTAGATTATTTAACGCGATTTTTAGCACAAGATGCCTATAAAGACCGCCATTTTGATATTTATGTGAAACCGACTTTACACCATTCATCGTTTGATTTTATTATTGTTGAACCCAATCAAAAAATATATATTATTCAAACACCTGAATCTTCTGATGAATATTTGAATAAAAAAGATGCCACCGATTATTTTTTTGAGCATCGCCTTTCTGCTCTGAGTCCGACTCTGAATCGCAATATTCAAAAATCAGTACAAGCAAGTAATAAGATTAAAAGTGCTTTAATTAAGCAATTATTTTATACATTTGAAAAAGATTTATATGATGAATTAGATAATTTAAAAGAAGAACAAGATGTGCTTTTATCCGCTTCTGATTTTAAGAATACGACTCAAATTTTAGAAGAATTTTTTGTCCATGAACCAGACGTTTCAAATCGTTTGACGCATTCTGAATCCGTTGAAATTAACAATGCTTTGAATCCAAATAGTAACATTCAAGAATACATTCCAAAAACTGTACCTAAAGATTATCTCGATAAAACCATCAGCGTTTCCCAAGCTCGACAGAAATTCAAAGGCGCTAGTGGCTTTGGAAAAACTATTTTACTCGCTAAACGGGCCATTAATTGTTCAAATCGTATGAAGCAAGAAGGTAAAATATTAATGATTGCGGGAGATATTAGTAAAGTTGAACAGCTAAAAGATATCGTTACTGCTGAAGCAGGTAAATCTCTTCAAGAATTAGGCATTGTCGTCAGCAGCTACCAACAAGCTAGACCGCCAATACATAAATATCAAGCGCTTTTTATCGATGACGCACATTTCCTAAAAACAAGTTGGTTTAATGATTTACTGAAAAACTATTTAGTTGAAATGAGAGATGAAACTGATTACGAATATGTAGTGATGGCCGACAATCAGTTTACAACAAAAGTACCACAAATATACGGACCATTTGTTTCGTTAAAATATGATTTAGCTCGGATGACGCAGCTTTTAAATAATAGCCGGGATATTTTCCTAAGTATTCTCGATAATGATAAATAAGGTGTAGACCCATTCAAATGTGGCCTACACCTTTTGCGTTATATAAAAAATAAAAACCCTCACTTTAATATGAGGGCAAAAAAATTGGGAGTATGGTTATAAATGGTGTTAATAATAAATTACATGACCATTTTTAGATAATTTTTTAGTTACTAGATGGTTAATAATTTGACTACGATTAAATGATTTAGCCTCACGGTCTACTTCTTCTAATTCGTAAGCCATATTTACAAAGTCGAGTAAATCCTTTTCAGTATGCAAAGCATGTAAGTTAATATAAATTTCACCGACATTTTCCACAATCGACTCTACAAAAGGACGATTTGGATCCACCGCATCATCCATGAGTTTGCGCAAGGTCGTTTCTTTCATTTCACAACAATTACGCTCCAAATAATGATCCATATCACAGTAAAATTCAAAAACGATTTTAGTATCACATTCCGCTTCCTTCGATTCGAGACCCCTTTTAGTCACGATTAGGTTTTCAAAATACAAGTATAAATTAAGCGGTGTGATCGGAAACTCTTGGTTCGCTCGTTCCATAATCACTTCTTCTGTAAGCGGCTCAGGTTTTGTAAAAAAATCAAAATCTACTATATAATATTCTTGGTTGTCTAATGAAGCAATATCAAAAGAATCGAGCCATTCTGTTAGAGGCGTTAGCTTAGCTGAAACATCATATAATCGAATCAATCGATCTATCAGCTGACTGCCTAGAACTACTTCGTAATCCTTACTAACATATTCCTCAACTAATTTACGTTGCATTTTTTGAAAAAGATGACTTTCAGCTACTTCAAAACTTTCGCTAGAATACTGTTCCAATTCTTCAGATGTTGGATTAACACATAAATTGAAAAAATCAGACATTAATTGTTTATACATTTCATAATAATGAACTTCAGTATTCTCATAAAGATAAAGGCTCAACCAATCATTAAACTCAGCTTCAATTTCTGGAGAGAGTAATTTCAACGGTGACATGATATTTACGACAGTCGGATTAGACGCTTCGTCATAATAAACGTGGTATATACCTTCCTGATTACTGAAATGTGTTACCAAATTGTGGAAGAATACCTTTAATCTCTTCTCCATTATTATCCCCTCTTACTACATTTCATGTTTATATTTTGCCGTAAAAGGTCGAATATGTCAAATATTTAGTTATATATTAATAAATATTAACGTATTGACATATAATATTAATTGTTTATAATTATATTTACAGACAGAAAGGTGAATCAAATGGTATTAGGAGACATTATTAAACGTCGACGACTTGAACTTGGAATGACTCAAAAAGAACTTGCAGATGATATTTGTACGCAAGCTCTAATTAGTCGCATTGAGCATAACGATATTGTACCTAACAAAGAAATTCTTGAAAAAATAGAAAATCGTCTAAACCTCAATGTCAACGAGCTAAACATCGTCATCAGTATGAACACAAATCAACACAAAGTGAATGAACTCATTTCAGAAATACGTGTATACCTTGATCGACGTGATTATCATTCGATTGAATTATTAATAAAATACAACACGACTCTGATTGAGAATTGTAAAGAAATTGACGACATAGCCTTTTTTGAATGGATGAAAGCTACTTGTATTCATCAGCTAGAAGGAAATACAGATGAAGCTATCCGTATCATAAACAGCATTTCCTTAGATGAATTGGATAATGAACTCAGCATTGAAATCATCAATGCTATTGGTTTAATTTATTATGAAGAACAAGTTTTCGATGTCGCTTTGGATTATTTCAAAGATGCCATGAAACGAATTAGACCAACGATTGATTTTAAAATCCAGGTAAAGCTCATCTTTAACTATGCCCTGACTCTCGAAGAAAATAATCAGAACCAAGAAACGCTATCCACATTGCTCTCTGGACTCGATCTCTTACTAGAAAAAGACTCTTTATTCCTAATGGGTGATTTTTATTATATGAAAGGCTTTATTTTTAATAAAATGAACAACTTAGATGAAGCCAAAAATAATTTTGAATTAGCCCAATCGATTTTTAAAATACAAAATAATACTCGTTTTTATAACCTAACCCAAATGGCTTTAAGTGAAATTAAAAATAAACAAGCAGTCAAGGAGGACTAATTATGAAAATTGTTAAAAACGTTGCTAAAGTGGTACTTGTTGGAGTCGCAATTTTTACGCTCGTTAGAACATCTTCATCGACTATTCCAAAATTACCACCAATCCAAATGCTTGGACAAGTCACTGAAACCGTACACCTATCTTAATTAAATACACATAACTGGCCGTCATAGAGTAGGTGATGGCCAGTTTTTTT
>CAZTXI010000109.1:0-5280 GCA_964617265.1 uncultured Carnobacteriaceae bacterium
TCATTTCCAACTGCCCAAGCAACGATACTTGGATGGTTTTTGTCACGAGTAATCAACTCACGTAGTTCGTTCAAGTGATTCTCTTGAGATTCAACATATTCCCATGTGTTATCGTAATCGTCTTTGTTTTGAGTAACATCAAAGCTAAACTTATTAAATAAGCCTACTCCACTCGTTTCATCAATAACAACAAATCCTTCACGATCTGCCATACGTAAGAATTCTTCTGAGTATGGATAATGCGCCGCTCGCATAGAGTTCGCATTTGTCCATTTCATCAAGTTAAAATCCAGATTAATAACTGCTTGATTCATTCCACGACCAATAACTGGGAAGTCCTCATGTTTTCCAAAGCCTTTAAAGTAAAAAGGCTTGTCATTAATATAAAACTTATTATTCTCAATTTTCAGTGTACGAATACCAAATTCTTCTATATATGAATCAAGAAGCGTTTCACCGTGGTAAACAGACACGTGTAATTGATATAGATAAGCATTCAATGGTTGCCATAAATGGGTATCTTCGATTGTTAATTCTTCACTATCTGACTCTGCAACAACTTGACCGTTTTCATCTTTAATTTCAAAATGAACTTTATCGTAGTCCCCGGTCACTTTTAGTTCTGGTGTAACAACAGTTTGTTCAGTCTCAGCATCAAAGACGTATTTTACTAAAATATCTTCTACATGAGTTTGCGTAGTCGTATAAAGAATAACTGGCCGGTGAATACCACTATAGTTATAGAAATCAAAGTTTGGAACAATTTTTTTCGAACCATCTTCATTATCAAGCAAGACACCGTTTGGTAATGTTGTATTATCAATAATGTTTGACACACGAATTTTCAAGTTATTTTCATCTTGAATGAGCTCTTTTGAAAGTTCCACTTCAAATGGAGTGAACCCACCGATATGCTTCTTGATTAATTCACCATTAAAATAAACTTCAGCAGCATGTGTCACCGAACCAAAGCGCAAGACGATTCGCTGGTCTAATAGACTTCTAGGAATGATGAAGTTTCTTTCATACCATAAGTAGCCTACATAATCACGGAGCTTTGCATCGGTTACTTGGTCATTAAACGATCCTGGGATAGCCATAGAAATAGGATTCGGCAAAGGTTCAGCTGGGTTAATCTCTGCCTCTTCCGTACTGAAATTCCAAATACCTGATAAATCAATTAAATTTCTTGTTTTAGTAAGTAGTGGATATAACATATAATCTCCTTTTTAAAATAGTCTCGATTACCCAGTAATACCTAACAGCGTTAATACGATTGCTAGAGCAAATAGAATTAACATTAAGGTCATTGGCTTGTTATATTTACGGATGTACCAGAAACTAAATAGTGTTAAACCTAACGGTAGCATTCTTGGCATAACAGAGTCGAATAAATCTTGTAAAATAAACTCTTGTCCAGCCATCTCAGTTACAAATGTAGTTTGGAACTTAACATATTGTGCTGACATGGCTCCAACCATCATTAACCCTAAGACAGAGAATGCTTTAGTAATGATTTGGAATGCACCTGTTTCCATCATACGTGAAATGTAATTGCTACCTAATTTATATCCTAATTTCGCTCCGAACCAACGAACTAATAGGTTTGGAACGTTGAAAATGACTAGGAATAATAGTGGTCCTAAAATGCTTCCTTGAGCACTAAAAGTTAAAGCAATTGACGTTGCAATAATACGTAGTGAGCCCCAGAAAATTGCATCTCCAATACCTGATAAAGGTCCCATTAAACTTGCCTTCATCGCTTGAATAGAAGAAGGATCAAAGTCTTCATTTTTCGCATTCTCTTCTTCCATTGAAACGTTTAAACCCAATACAAAAGGTACCATTGGCGCTGCAATATTAAAGAATGCCTGGTGATCTTTCATGCGGTCGTAAAATTCATCTGATTCCTTACCATAAATTTTTTCTAAGAATGGCATCATAATCCATGAGTAAGTAGTTCCTTGTTGTTTAGAGAAACTTGGTACAAACATTAGGTTTGCACTTCTCCAAAAAATACGTTTAAAAATATTTGTTTCTTCTGGTGTTGAGTCCATAAAGTTTTTATCTTTAGTCATTGAAAAAGTCCTCCTCAATTGATTCTGCTTCTGACGTTGTATACACTGTCTCTGCTACTGGTTTCTTATTGTTGTTTAATTCATTAACTGCAATCAATACTGCAATTGATCCTCCAACGAAAGCCACACTAATTAAATCTGCTCCGAAGAATGCCATTAATGCAAAACCAATAAAGAAGTATGGTGCAATTTTACTGTCCCAGAGTGTCGTCATTAATAATGCCATACCTAATGCAGGTAACATGCCAGCTGCAACAGATAAACTTGCGCTAACCCATGCTGGAATCATTTCAACGAAAGTATTAATTGCTTCTGCGCCTAATAGGAATCCAACAAAACCAATTAAGAAATAGCTCAATAAGAACACACCAGCTTGAGCTAGCCATAGCTTACGGAAACCATCGATGTTTTTCTCGTCAATTAATTTTTCAAATCGTTCAGCAACTACTGTAATAAGTCCTTTAAAGAAGTTCCAGAAAATCGAACCTAGTAATGAAAGTGGAACTGAAAGTGTTACCGCTACAGAAGTATCTTGTCCATAAACAATAGCAATCGCTGAAGCGAACACTGATCCAATAATAATATCTTGTGGCACAACACCACCAATAAACGTTGTTCCTAAAAATATAAGCTCTAAAGCAGCTCCCATCATAATACCTGTCTCTAAATCTCCTAATAACAATCCTACGATTGAAACTAAGAAAATCGGTCTAGACAGCATTGAAAAGAACCACCAGTCTAAGAACTTACCAAGCGCAATAACAAAACCTACAACTAATGCTGCGTACATAATGCTTTCCTCCTAAAGTTTATCCATATTTCTTTTTGAATCTTCTGGTAATGCTTGATACGCCACTTCAAAGCCAGCTTCTGAAAGTTCAGTTAATTGGGCTCTCTCTTCAGCATTTAAATATAACGTATCAGTAATTTTTTCTCGTTCATCTAACGAACCAGCAAGACGCCCGTAATTAGCTAGGTTAATATATGGCTTTTCTTCAAGTTTCTTAGCGAACTCATATATTTTAGTTGGTGAATCTGTAACTATCAGCATCTTCATTGACGCTGAACGTGGGTCATTTGCAATATTAATTGCATTTTCAATTGGTAAAACAAAAGCTTTAATCGAAGATGGCGCTGCCATTTTTAATGCATTTGCTTGTAATTCATTCGCTGCAGCCTCATCACTTGCAACAATAATACGATCTACATTTAAGTGTTTTGACCATTTAACAGCAACTTGACCATGAATTAATCGGTCATCTAATCGAATCATACTAATCATTTTTCTAATCCCCTTTTTTTATAATAATGTTTATGCGAAAAAGTCTTCCTCTTCCATTGGTTCAATAACAATACGCTCGAAAGCAGCTTTAGACTCATTAATTTGTAAATCTAAATCTTCGGCTGTAGCCGGTTTCATTAGTGCGACCTGTATAGCTAGTGCTAAGTTAGTGCCACCTACTAAGAATACGTTCTCATTGTTTACTAAAGGAACAGCCGCATTATGCATACTTCCACCTATGATATCCGATAAAAATATAACGGTTTCATTTTCAGAAATAGTTTCAGCCAATTCTCCCATAATTACATTTGGGTTTCCACCTTCTTGTAATCCATGAGATTCTATAAATTCTTGTTCTCCAATTATCATCTGTAAAGCATGTTTCATGCCGTGAGAGAAATCACCGTGTGAAATCAAAATTAAACGGTATGTCATTTGTACTCACCTCCTGAATAGTCATCTGACGTCTTTTATAATACCACCTTTAAAATAATCTTGTCAAACACTTTTTAAAATTTGTACGTGTACCGCCTAAAAGTAAGCACTTACAGCTTTGACGACACTTTTTAGGATAACCACTTCTGCAAACGCTCACAACTTTCATCTGACGACTTTAGCAATTAAGTAGAACCTCACTATACACGTATTTTTTAACAAACAAATGTCTATAAATGCGACAATGTTTATTTTATATTAACTTCTCATTTTATTATTTTTTACAGCAATCGTAATCGTTACTCTTTTTAGTATTAAAAAAGAAATTTATTTACTTTATTTTCATTAATGATAAAACTTAATATTAAAAACCCCTTTCAATATTTTGAAAGGAGTTTAATTCTAACGATTATTATTTTAATGTCTCTATTTTTTCTCCAAAACTTTCACGATTATTGAATAAATACGATCCACTAACAACCTTTGTTGCACCTATTTCTCGAACTAGTTTCGCCGTGCTGTCGTTTATTCCTCCATCGATAATAATCTCTAAATCTGTTTTTTTTGAAAACAATTGCTTAACTTGTTTGATTTTTTTTAGCGTTAACTCATTAAACGCGTTACCGCCAAACCCTTCGTCACAAGACAGTAATAACACACCATCCAGTAAATCCACACAGTTCTCTAAGACCTCCACTGCCGTTTCTAATTTCAAAGCCGCTCCAGCAATAACTCCTTGTTCCTTTATAGCTAACAAGTTCTTTCGCATGAAATGAGTGCTTTCTGGATGGATATAAATAGATCGTGGTTTCATATCTAAATATTTTTCTAGTTTTCTTTCTGGCTCATTAACTAAGAGGTGAATATCTAAAGGTACTTTAGAAATATCATTTACCAACTTTATAGTTGATACTCCCCAAGTAACATTTTCTACAAAATACCCATCCATCACATCAAGATGAATCGACTCTATATTTTGTTGATTTAGGAAATTGATATCGTTCCTTAAATTTAAAAAATCAGCACTAAGTACCGATTATTCATATCACTGTATAGACACTTCTATATAAGACAGAACTTAAGTATGCAAACTCTACTAATGGTTTTGAGTGGGCAAACCTTTTAAATGACGACGACTATTTCGAATTAGTAGCATCCATCCATCTATTTTGTTTTAGTGATATATATACTTAAAATTCCATCACTATTTTAAAATAGATTAGTCCACTATGCAGTCTGATGTCTCTATTTTTAATTTGGTCATTATATTCTTGGCTATAATGATTTATTTCGAAATAGATTAGGATATTACCTAGTCCAACTTCTCTCTAACAAAAAAAATCCCCTCATCCGCATTTCTGCTTCAAAGGGGAGTCATTCATTTAATTAATAGTATTCTATTCTTTTCTTTCGTCTTTCTTAAACGTAAATGCTAACGCAACTCCACTTCCGATGAAGACTAATCCAATGATTGAAACCATTAGA
>CAZTXI010000110.1:0-5142 GCA_964617265.1 uncultured Carnobacteriaceae bacterium
CCACCTACTAAGAATACGTTCTCATTGTTTACTAAAGGAACAGCTGCGTTATGCATACTTCCACCTATAATGTCCGATAAAAATATAACGGTTTCATTTTCAGAAATAGTTTGAGCTAGTTCCGCCATTATTACATTTGGATTCCCACCTTCTTGCAATCCGTGGGATTCTATAAATTCTTGCTCTCCAATAATCATTTGTAAAGCATGTTTCATTCCGTGAGCGAAATCACCGTGTGAAATTAAAATTAAACGGTATGTCATTTGTACTCACCTCCTATTTAGTCATCAGACGTCTTATGCTACCACCTTTAAATATATCTTGTCAATAACTTTTTTAAAAATGTACACATGTCATTTAAAAGTAAGCATTTACAATAATCACACACGCTTTTTAATGGAAATATTTTTAAAGCGCTTATAACTTTCATCTGATGACTTTTCTTTTTTTTATCCTTACGACAATCCTTATTTTAGCTATGGACAAAAGCCTTAAAATACGACATTGTTTATTTTACCCTTGCACCTCTTTTTATATTTTTCATTGCAAAAAACACCCTTGTTTTCAAATGCAGTATAATTTTCTTTAAAATCATTAATAGATAAAAAAGCCCCCCTCAATATTTTGAAAGGAGCTCAAATCTAATATGATTAAATTCAACGATACTGTCTTAACATTTTCTCCGCTACTTCAACATTTAACAAGCGCAATGCGGTTCCTTCAGCTGTGGTGTGAGCACCAAAGTTTATATTACCGTACCAAATAAGTTTTTCATCACAAATAATAAATGAGAATGGATGGGTATTAAGTTGTGTAATCTTAATATTCATCTTCACTAGTTCTTGGGCTAGTTCTGGTCGCTTCTTTAACATGTCACCTTTAACCAGGATTTCTATTTCAAGACCTGCTTTATGCAGTTCTGCTAGCTTTCCATTCGATAGCTGTCTAACAGAAACAACCCCCATAACTACTTTCTTAGCTTGAGATAGATCAAATTGCAATGCCTTTTCATATGTCTTTGTATTATATAACTGAGTCTGGTTTTTTCTCGTTTTATCATCTTCAGCTAAACGATAATCTAGTTTATTATAAACTCTCATCCGCTTCTGATACATTCTTCCAAACATTTCAATCCCAATATCAACATAGTCATACACACGTAGTTCATCTTTCTCAGACAATCCACGATGGAGTCGCCCAACATATTGAGTCGTACGATCCTTCCACGAAAATGGTAATGTAAAAAATACTGATTCAAGCTTTAGTAAATCAAATCCTTCTCCAATTTTTTTACTAGTCCCAATGACTACAAAGGGATCTTTTGAAGATTTCATCTTTTCAATATTTTCTTTGTTCTCACGATTTTTCTCTTCACTCGTTAGAACATAGACATCAACATCCGTCAACTTTTGTTCTAAAATATTCTTCAAAACCTCTGTGTGCAAAACACGTTCCGTTAAGACTAAACACGTTCGTCGTTCATTAATATTATCAATCACATCCGATACAATTTGAGCATTTCGATCCTCTATATTAACCATATTATTCAAATGTTGTTGATAGCCTAGCTCCGGATTTAAATCACTGTAATTCGTAAAACGCGGATAAAAATATTTAGGTATTAACAGATGCTCTTCTACCCCTTCTTTCTCTTCCACAATCATTTCACCAAAGCGCATAAATAGAATCGGCGTAAGTCCATCCTTGCGATTAGGGGTCGCCGTCAAACCATACAGATAGCGCGAATTAATTGTCTTCACAACGTCCTCAAATGTCTGGGCGCCTACGTGATGTACTTCATCCACAATGACCATTCCATATGGATCTAAATAGTTTTCCAAATCTTCCTTGCCCACTAGAGATTGATACAAAGCAATATCGATATTATGACTTAAATTCTCTTTACCACTGTGTAGCTCACCTATTTTATCTTTCTTACGTATTCGTCCTGTTGGGGTGTGTTCAGTGAAAGGCTCTGATTTAATCTCTAAAAATTCACTCAATCGTTCCTTCCATTGTTCTGCTAACACAGTTGAATGTACAATTATTAATGTACTTACTTTTCGTTCTGCGATTACATTTGCAGTTACTACAGTTTTTCCAAAACCAGTCGGAGCTGAAATAATTCCGGTATGATGTTTCAATATTGTTTTCACTGCATTCTTTTGATTATCACGTAATTTACCTTTAAAAGTTATATCAATAAAATGTCCTTCGTTGAGACCATCTATGAATTCAATGTCTGTATTAAATTGCTCTAATTTTGATTTTAACCCACGTGGTAAGTACAAATTCTCTTCATCTTCTGACGCTGATGTTATAAATTGAGGTGTATCCCAAGTAGGTACACGCATATTCTGTTTCTTATAAAATTCTGGATTATGAAATGTTGCTAAATGCGCTAATTGAACCAAATTCTTTTTAGATATTTGTGACTTGCCTATCACTAACTCTCCTGCTTCTTCTACTATAAGTTTATCAGGTAAGTGAATGTTCACATTGCTATTATCATTTTTGTAATACTGAACGGGTAAGGATTCTTTAAACATACGAATATAAGAAGTTATTTCAGCCTCAGTGTACTTAATCGTACCTGCTAGCGTATCCCACAAATCGTCTACTACTTCAAAATTATCATCTAAAAATACCGTTTTATTCTCTTTCACTTTGTCTGCCCTAAGAGGTAATGCAATAATATTACCTAAACTATTCGTAGGCAATGTATCTTGCATCGGAATGATCCGATCAAAACTCTGGAATTGCACAACTTCCAATTCGGCCATCGCTTGTCTAATAATCATCTGAGCAAAATATCGAGCAGTAGCTGCTGAAATTTCATCCTGAAAAAAGAACCACAAGTGGATGCCATCGCCAGATTGTGATCGTTCAATTAATACGTCAATATCATTCTTACGACAAACTTTAACTACAGCCTTCGCTTCCTCGATTGCGTTGTCCTTATCAAAATCAATGACAACTAATCTTGTCTGATCATTTTCCAACATCGGATAAATACCCGCACCCATTTTAAATTCCGCCTTTTCAGCACGAATATGGTCGTTCACGGTTTGGATAGTATATGGATAATATGTATGAATCTCTTTCCGATATTTACCATCTTTATTAATCCAAGTCCCATCACCATGTGGACTAAATCCAGTTTTTCCAGATTTACTAATCCATTTAGTAGCATACACGTCTTCTCTTCCTTGGAAATAACTATAAAACAACTCTAATTTCTCGGTAGTTGATCGTTTATTATTCACTGATTTTTGAACTAGTTGATTAAACTTTGATACTTCAATAATGTTAATAGACCCATCTTCTCGTTGGACTCTATAATATTCTTGATGACCATTCCATTCAGTTATTTTCTCAGTCAACATAACCTCTTCACCAGATTTCAAGCGCTCTCTCTTATCCATCGAATCCTCCTAGCATTTATAATAACTTCACATTAATTATACACCAACTATTGATAACGCTAACATAATAGCTGTCTAACTTATTCCAGAAATGATAATCTATTGAAAAAAATCGAAGATATAACATAACATTATACATCACATAGTATATAATTAAGTGCAAATAAACGTACCAACTTTGAACTGAAGAGGTGTACAAAATGAAAATAGAAACGATTAATGGTTCATTGATGACAAAAATATCAGATATTAGAAAATCTCCTATGGATTACTTTAAAATAGCGAAAGAAAAAAAGAAAGAAGTCTACGTTTTAAACAATAATAGTGTGGCAGGAGTCATGATAGATAAAGAAACTTTCGATCAATTAAACAGTTATGTTGAAGAATTAGAAGATGAAATTTTATATTTAAATGTTGAAAAGAGAATAAATGATATTGATAAAAACCATTCAGCTTTAGTATCTGAGCAAGATGTCTTGGGCAACCGATTAGATAATGTAGAATGGTCTGAAAATGACGGTTGGGAATAAGAATATGCACAAACTTGATTTTCATATCGAAGCTGAAAAGGAATATCATCGTCTTGACGGTTCACAAAAAATTCTTATTGATAAATCTTTAAAGCGAATAAAGCAACTTGGTTTGGATGCTGGAGAAGCACTTAGTGGCAAACTTCATGCATGCCGAAAGCTAAAACATAAGAAAGCTGGTTTAAGAGTTATATTCCGCGAATCTAAAATTGGTATCGAAATAATAGCAATACTAGCTATTGGAAAAAGAGATAACTTGAGTGTCTATAAAGATACTGAAAAAAAGAATTCAATAGCAACCAATCATTATATCAGTGTTAAGAATCTCCTCTCTTAGTTTCGCTAAGTGAGGAGGTTCTATATTTATAATCGAGTTAGTCTCTTAAATAAAATGTGCTTAAATCTCAAAATTATTATTTTAATGTCTCTATTTTTTCTCCAAAACTTTTACGATTATTGAATAAATACGATCCACCGACAACCTTTGTTGCGCCTACATCTCGTACTAGCGTCGTAGTCTCACCGTTCATTCCTCCATCAATAATAATTTCTAACTTTTTTTTGAAAATACTACTATTTTAATTTAGTAGCATTTTCGGCCACCATATTTACTACTATTCCCGTTTAGTAGTATGTTTCAAAATATAAATACTACTATTTTGATTTAGTAGTATTTTTGGGCACTAATATTTACTACTATTCCCGTTTAGTCTTAAATACCAAAAAAATCGTATGAAGAATCACGAGAATCTTCCATACGATTTCATATTTAACGATTAGTCTATATTTTCCCAACGATTCTTCAAATAATGTGCGGACATCTTCGGACGTCTGTCTCGCGTGAAGACTCCTTTTTTATTCCCATCTACACGTCGAACGCTTGGATGAGTTTCAAAGTTTGCAAAGTTCCAGACATGTTCACCAATCACATAATCTTTCTTGTCCATTACAGAGAAGTTTGCTTTCAAGTAATCAACCTGATACTCCTCAGTAAATGGCGTATTGATATAGATAAGCATTCAATGGTTGCCATAAATGAGTATCTTCGATCGTTAATTCTTCTCTATCCGACTCTGCAACGATTTGACCGTTTTCATCTTTAATTTCAAAATGAACTTTGTCATACTCACCAGTCACTTTTAGTTCTGGTGTAACAACAGTTTGTTCAGTCTCAGCATCAAAGACGT
>CAZTXI010000111.1:0-5095 GCA_964617265.1 uncultured Carnobacteriaceae bacterium
CCATAACCAATCTCAATGGCGATTTGATCCACTTGGAAAGCAAAGACTGATTCTTCGGGTTCTTCTTGTTGACCGGCAGCTTGTTCGACTTGCATAAGTCGTTTGCGTGCTTCGTCTTTTTCGATTTGTTCGTTATTTTGTTGTGCAATATAACCGGCAGCTCCAAATAAAATTCCAATTAACAAGAATAAAAACGTTGGGAACCCTGGAACAAACGCGAACAATGCCATAATCGCAGCGACAATATACAATACTTGCGATGTCGTGAATAACTCGGCTGTTACCGTTTCACCCAGACCTTTTTCATCTGCGGTACGCGTAACTAAAATACCTGACGCAACAGATATCATTAACGACGGAATCTGAAAGACTAATCCCGCTCCAATCGACAATTTACCAAAGTGTTCGATTGCTTCCATAATCGTAAAATTACCTTGTAAAGAGTGGATAATCATACCACCTAAAAGGTTAATTAATGTAATAACGATACTCGCAATTGAGTCTCCTTTTACGAACTTACTCGCACCATCCATCGCTCCATAGAAATTCGATTCACGTTGTAAATCATTTCGTTTCTTTTTCGCTTCTGGTTCTGAAATGAGACCCGCATTTAAATCCGAGTCAATCGCCATTTGTTTACCAGGCATCGCATCTAATGTGAAACGAGCTGAAACTTCAGCTACTCGACTGGATCCACTCGTAACAACTAACATCTGTACAACAACAATGATAATGAAGATAATCGCTCCAACTACATAGTTGTTTCCTGTTGCTAAGTTGGCGAACGTGTCAACCACGCTTCCAGCTATTCCTTCAGTTAAAATTAAACGGGTTGAAGAAATATTCAGCGCTAAACGTATAATCGTTGTAATTAGTAACATCGTTGGAAAAGATGTAAATTCCAATACCGAATGCGTAAAGAAAGATAAAACCATAATCAAAATAGACAATGCCATGTTAATGATTAAAAATAAATCCAGCAATGTCGGAGATAATGGAATAATCATCATCGCAACAGTAGCTACGACAAAAAACGCCATAAATATATTAATATAATTATTTATTTTTTGTCGATTATTGTTGAGTACGTTCTGCATGTATGTTTCTCCTTAAACAGTATAAAATGTTATATTTTATGTTTTTTACTTTCTTCCAATTGGAAAATTAAGGCTAATATTTCAGCAACGGCTTGGTACATTTCCATTGGAATCGGCTGACCGGCCTCTACGTTTTTGTATAAGTGACGAGCAACTGGTACGTTTTCAACCATTGGAATATCAGCTTCTTTAGCCATTTCCTTCATCTGTTCTGCTCGCTTATCGGCACCTTTTACGAGTACCATTGGAACTTCATCCCCAGTCCCACCACGCTCATAGCGAATCGCAATCGCTAAGTGAGTCGGGTTCGTAATCACAACGGTTGCTTCGGACACATCACGGATGTTTCCGTTCATCATCTCGTGATGACGTTGCTTACGTTGTTGCTTAATTTGAGGATCCCCTTCCATCTCTTTATACTCATCTTTAATTTCTTGTTTCGTCATCTTCAATTGACTAGTGTGTTGATAACGCTGGAAAACATAATCTGCTATACCCAAAACCACTAAGAATATTGAAATTTTTAAGCCCACTGAGCGAGCTAGCTCAATCATAATGTAGAATATTTTTTCAGTTCCTACATTTGAAATATGTAAAATTGGTCCAATCAACATATCGGCTGATGAGTAAACAATGTAGATTACGACACCCATTTTTGCGATGTTTTTGACTAATCCAAACAACGCTTGTTTTCCAAAAATATTCTTTAAATTACTAATCGGATTTAACTTATCTAATGATGGTTTTAAACTTTCTGAAATGAAAACAAAACCAACTTGAATTAAGTTTCCAATGTATGCCGATGCGAAAGCTAATACTAAAGCTGGTCCAACTAACAGTAAAAATATGATAACGACGTTGACTCCTAAATGACTCAAATCATTTTGAATATTAGCTGGATTAAATCCTTTTGAAAAATAATTTTTAAAAAAGACAAAAGAGAATTCTAATGTATACGTCAAAATCTGAGTAAGTAAAAAGGCAAACAAGGCAAATGATATGGCTGACGATAAATCCTGACTTTTTGGAATCTGCCCCTTTTTCTTCGCATCGCTCAGACGCTTGGGGGTGGCTTTTTCTGTTTTTCCGTCTTTATCGCTCATGGCCTCTCACTCCTTTGTGAACGTAATTTCCTATGTTCCAATGGATTGAATAAATTCAAGCATCGTTTGTAACATATCTGGAAAAATATCGGTAATATTCTCAACTAAAACAGGTAAAAAGATAAACATAAATACAATACTTAGTAAAATTTTTAACGGCATTCCTAAAATAAGAACGTTAATTTGCGGTACCGTTCGGGATAATAATGCCAACACAATTTCAGACAATAAAGCGACAATAACCAATGGAAAAGCTAAATTGACGGCCACTTCAAACATCTGAACAAAGAGTCGAACAATTCCTTCTGTACCTAAATAGGTAAAATCAACATGTGTTATTGGGATATAGTCATAAGAGCGAACCAGTGTGCGAATCACATGGTGATGAATATCCGCTAAAAAGAAAATCATCAAGGCGATCCAGTAATATAATCGTCCGTAAAAAGAAGCATTCACTCCTAAAGCCGGATCGTATGACATCGCCATCGAAAATCCAACTTGGAAATCCACAAAGTTACCAGCCATTTCAACGGCACTGAAAAATAACAACATAATATAGCCCAGCGCTGCACCAAGTAGTACTTCTTTTAAAAGCAATACGACAAAAATACCGAGCGTATATGTTGATTCTGGTGTTTCAATTAGTGAATAAACTACCAGACCTAACCCTGCCGAAATCACTAACTTCGCTTGCGAATGTACTTGCCTACTTGAAAAACCAGGTGCAATCCAGATGAATGATGCAATGCGCATTAAAATTAATGTAAAGTGTTGTACGGCAATCTCCATCTGTTTTCTCCTTTATAAACTCCCGATTGTTTGGAAAATCGATTCAGTAAATTCAATCAATGAATTTAAAATGAAGTTTCCCATAATAACTAAAGCAGCAATAATCGCTAATAATTTTGGAACAAAACTTAAAGTTTGTTCTTGAATTTGAGTAGCTGCTTGGATAATACTAATAATTAATCCTACGACTAAAGCAATTAATAAGACCGGCCCAGCAACTTTTAATAGGGTTAAAAACGCTGTTTGTAAAATAGCCAATGATTCTGAAATATCCACTCGTTTTTCCTCCTACATAAATCCAGTCACTAAAGACTCAATAACTAAGTACCAACCATCCACTAAGACAAATAATAACAACTTAAACGGTAAGGACACCATAACCGGCGATAACATAAACATTCCCATCGACATTAAAATACTGGCCACAACCAAGTCGATAATTAAAAATGGAATAAAGATTAAAAATCCGATTGTAAAAGCCGTTCTCAACTCACTAATGGTGAAAGCTGGGATTAGCGTCGTCATTGGTAAATCTTCTGGTGTTTCTGGTGGTGCTTCGCCTGATAAACTAACAAATAAATCTAAATCCGATGTTCGAGTATGTTTTAACATAAAGTCCTTAATCGGAACTGAACCCCGATCAAACGCTTCTTCTCGTGAAATCTCCTCCTCTAAAAATGGCAGGAGTGCTTCCTCCGTGACTTCCGTATAAACCGGTCGCATAATAAAGAGTGTTAAGAATAGCGCTAATCCAAGTAAAACTTGGTTAGGTGGGGTTTGTTGTGTTCCCATCGCATTACGAGTAAACGATAGTGAAATCAATACCCTAGTAAAACTTGTTGTTAAAATTAAAAAGGTCGGGACTAATGCAATAAAGGTAAACAGAAGAAAGAGATTGACCATCTCGGAAAACTCTCCATTATAACTATTAAATGCATCTAATGTTTCATTCAACATTTTCGAGAAATCAACTCTACTTTCTACTAAAATTATTTTTGTTTAACTTGTTCAAAATATTGTGTAAACTTCTCCTTAACTGCGGTTAAATCAAAATTCTTTAAAGCTTCAGTTGGTTGGGATTGTTCTCTTTGAGCAACTAATCGTTTTTCAATTTCTATGGCTTCTTCTTTTGAAAACTTTTGTAAGGTTTCTGTTTTTTGTTCTGAAAAGCTCATTAAGTAATAATCATCAACAATTTTAACGATTGCCAGAGACGAAGCCTTATGCACAGATAATCGCTCGACAACTTGCATGGATTTTGTATCCTGGTTCGTATACTTATTTAAGTATTTTAAAGATACATTCGCTAACCAGATTACAACGATTAATCCTGCGATACTTCTTAAAATATGAATGAATGGCTCCATCTCTTTCCCCTCCTTATTACTGAACGACGATGTTTGTAATATAAACGTCGTGTACAATTGTGTCTTCAAACATTTCATTCAATGTTTGTTTTAAGACATCTTTTAATCTACGTGTTCCAACTTCTTCGTTATAAACATCATCAACTGTTAAACGACTAACCGTGTGGATAATGCTGTCACGAATCTTGTCTAAGTTTTCATTAATAGTTGTTAAACCATCTTCACGTTTACTTGATAATGAAATCTCTAAACGAATATAGTTGTGTGTGTTATTTTTAGGCTCTAAGTTTAATAAAAATTCATCTAAAGCAACAGTTTGTTCTGGAACCGTTACTTCTGGAGCTTCATTTCCGCTCACTACTTGTGTGTTAGATCCAGTAATAAAGCTTCCCGCTAATACTCCTATCGCAACAAGTATTGGAATCGATAGAACTAATAGGAGATTACTATTAATACCCTTTTTTTCTTCTTTATTCTTCATTATTCTTCTGCCTCCGGTTTATAAACTAATACAATATTTACCCTTCTATTTTTCGAGCGGTTTTCCGGCGTATCATTCGCAACAACTGGATTAAATTCCCCGTATCCTCTTCCAGATAATCGTGCTGGATTGATGCCCCGCATTTCAGCTAGGTATCGAACAACACCCATCGCACGGTCAGCGGACAGTTCCCAGTTAGAGTCATAACTTGCATTACTAATTGGAACATTATCTGTAAAACCTTCAACGATAATATCA
>CAZTXI010000112.1:0-5071 GCA_964617265.1 uncultured Carnobacteriaceae bacterium
TTAACATTAGTTAACAACCGTGTATCTGCATACTCATTACAACAAGGTGCAGATCCAACTCAATTTGGATTACATGCAATCTCGTTAACAGCAGATGCTCCATTAACAGAATAATATTTAACAATAAAAAACGTTTAGCTGAAAATCAGCTAAACGTTTTTTTGTTTTGGTTAGTCACTATTTTAGATTAAAGTATATTGATAAGTAATCTGCTAAACCATTTTCATCATTTGTGAAATTCGTCATGTCATCTGCAATATCTTTCAATTTATCAATACCATTCTTCATGACCACACCATGACCGGCATATTGAATCATTTCATAATCGTTTGCCTCATCCCCAAAAGCTAGAATGTTTTTTCGATTAATTTTAAAATGATTGGCTATTCGTTCGACTCCCATTGCTTTTTGAGTGCCTAAAGAAACAATTTCTAATGTTGGTGTTCGACCACCCCAAGTTTGGACCTCTATTTGATGACCAAATTGTTGAATAATTTTATCTTGTACCGACGGAATATTTTCTTCTAGAGGAGTAAATACACTAACTGAAGTAGGATTTTCAGTTAAAGAAATTTCGTCAAAAGAAAACAATTCCTCACCAATTAATTGAAATGGAGTATAAGCACTCTTATATTCTTCTTTTGTTCGATCAACAAAAACTTTTTGAGTTGTTTCGGCTGCAATCAAATTGACTTCGGGTTCTTTTCTTAACTGTAACAGCGAAAAAGCTAAGTCTAAATCAAGAGTTTTATGGTATCCTTCGGCCCAGTTTAAGTCATTTGGATTATGACACCAAGCACCATTGTAGTTCACAATTGGTGTGTCTAGTTGAAGCTCTTTATATAAATAATGGCTTTTTCGGAAGGAACGTCCAGTGGCAATAGACACGATATGTCCCTTTTTTATTATTTTTTGGATGACTTCAAAGGTCTCGGTGGTAATATGAGATTCATCATTTAGCGTTGTCCCATCTAAATCAATTGCAATAAGTTTTCTTTCCATACGATAACCCACTCGCTTTCTTTCTAAAATAATCTATACACTCTATTATACAGAAATATTCAAATTAGCTATACTATTTCATTATGGCTAACCATTTAACCCAAAAGTTGAATATTAAGCTCGATAAAAATGTGGTATAGTATGATTATATAAGGAGGGGTTTTATGGGGGATTCTGAATTGAAAATAATTGAAGATGATGAACTAAAAGGGAGAATAATGGAACAGTTAGAAACAGTCATTGATCCTGAATTAGGTATTGATATTGTGAATATCGGTTTAGTTTATGATATTATTTTGTATGAAGAAAATCGCTGTGAGATTCGAATTACGTTAACGACAATGGGGTGTCCTTTTGCCCAAGTAATTGAAGATAATATTAAGGAAGCTGTACAAAAAATACCTGAAATAACTGCAGTTCAAGTTAAATTAGTTTGGTATCCATCTTGGACTCCAGACAGACTCTCGAAATATGCTAAGATTGCATTAGGGATTAGATAATTATTGTACCTCTTAGATATTTTCTAAGGGGTTTCACTAACTTTTTAAATAATACGGCTATGATTTCAAAAAGACACTATTACTTGCTATAATTATTGACTAGGAGGAATGCGATGTTCACACATTTACAAGTTATGACAACCAACTCATTAATGAAAAGTACACTAACCATTTCTGATTTGCTGCAACAAGCTAAGAGACAGGGACATCGAGCTCTTGCCTTAACAGATCATGACTCACTTCGTGGAATTATTGAGTTTTACGAAGAAGCGATTAAATTAGATATAAAGCCAATAATTGGTTTAACCCTAAATGTAGAGGGCGTTATGCAAAAGAATCGATATTTTCCTCTTGTATTAATAGCGAAAAATATACAAGGTTATGAAAAACTCATTCAATTATCGACTGCTTACTACTTAAAAGATGAACAACCGGTTAAGTTATCAGAAATTATTTCATTTAATGAAGACTTAATCGTCATTTCACCAGATACAGATGGTGAGATAATGGCTTTAATTGATACAGATGACTTTATAAGTGCAGAAAAGCTAGTTCAATATCTTAAAGATCATCTTAAAAATTATTATTTAGGTTTGTCTCTTCAAAATAAAGATGATAAAAAATTGTCATTCTATCGTCAAGTTAAAGTACCTCTGGTGGCGCTAGGAAATGTCCAATACTTATCACCGGATGATCGATTGCCAACTCAAGTCGTACGCGTATTACAGTCTGAAATGGCATTAGGTGAAGAAAACCAAGCGAATATTAATCAGTTCTTACAAGCTGATGGAGGAGATTACTCATTAAAGGCACCTGATGCTGTTTATAATGAGTTTAAATCATTGGGATTTGAAGAAGCAGCTAAAGAAACTTCAAGAATAGCCGAGATAGTGAATGTTCAACTGGATTTAAATACTCATAAAATGCCGACAATTCAAGTTCCGGAAGGTGAAACGGCTAATAGTTACTTGAGAAAATTATGTGAAAATAACTTGCCCAATCGTGTAGATAATCCTACTGTAGATTATATCGAACGTTTAGATAAAGAATTGGCAGTTATTTCAGAAATGGGTTTTTCGGATTATTTTTTAATTGTTTGGGACATTATGTTGTATGCCCATCAGCAAAATATATTTACAGGATCAGGTAGAGGATCAGCTGCCGGTTCACTTGTTGCTTATTTACTTGAAATCACCAATGTGGATCCAATTCAATATAATTTATTATTTGAACGATTTTTAAATGAAGAACGGTTTACATTACCTGATATCGATTTGGACTTTCCAGATAATCAACGTGAAAAAATATTACATTATATTTTCAACCGATATGGTTCGGCTAATGTAGCACAAATTGGTACAATCGGTACATATGGAGCAAAATCAGCTATAAGAGATGTTAATCGTGTTTTTGGACAATCACAAGAGCAAATTAAACGGTGGGCAAAAGCTATACCAAGTGGACCAGATGTATCCTTGAATCATGGGGATAGGAATACAGAGTTAAATAAAATATTAAATGAAAATGCCACTAATCAAAAAATATATGATGTGGCTAAAAAAATTGAAGGAAGCAATCGCCATGTTTCAACACATGCAGCAGCGGTTGTCATTTCAAATGAGCCCATCGTGAGTCGAGTACCATTACAAAAGGGTAGTGGTGAAATTCATTTAACACAATATACGATGGAGAGTGTTGAAAAGGTTGGTCTATTAAAATTAGATATTCTAGGATTACGAAATCTTTCTATTTTAGCAGATTGTATTCGATTTATTCCGTATGAAAATAATGGTAAAAAGATCGACATAGATGCTATACCTTTAGATGATTATTCTACACTTGAAATCTTTCAAAATGGTTCGACAGATGGTATTTTTCAATTTGAATCATCAGGTATTCGTCGCGTACTTAAACGCTTAAAACCAAATTCTTTTGAAGATATTGTAGCGGTCAATGCTTTATATCGACCTGGTCCAATGGAACAAATTGATTTATTTATCAAACGTAAAAACGGCCAAGAACCAATTCAGTATCCACATGAAGATTTGAAAGAAATTCTTGAAGTCACATATGGTATTATGGTTTATCAAGAGCAAGTTATGCAGGTTGCTTCAAAATTGGCGGGGTATACACTGAATGAAGCCGACATATTAAGACGAGCTATTTCAAAGAAAGACCATGCAGCTATAGAGAATGGTCGAAAAACTTTCATAGAAGGCGCCATGAACAAAGGTTATTCAAAAGAAACTGCATTAGAAGTATACGGTTATATTGAGCGGTTTGCAGATTATGGTTTCAACCGTTCGCATGCGGTTGCTTATTCTAAAATTGCTTATCAATTAGCTTATGTAAAAGCGAATTTTCCGGCAAGTTTTTTTACTGCAGTTATGCGTGCTTCAAGTAAAGACAAAATTAAAATACTGGTTGCTGAAGCTAAATTTATGAAAATTGAGTTTCTAGCCCCTCATATTAATCATAGTTTTCAATCATTTATTATTGAGAATGGAAAAATTCGATGTGGGTTTGAAGTCATCAAAGGATTACCTAGAAACTTTATGCAAGAGATTATTAGCGAACGTAAACAAAATGGGGAATTTAATAATGTTATTGATTTCCTCAGTCGATTAGATTCTAAGTGGTTACAAGAAGACTATATTTTACCTTTAGTTAAATCTGGTGCGTTTGATGATTTAAAGGGAAATCGTGCGTCGCTATTAAAATCAATCTCAAGTGTGTTAGAAAGTATTGAAATGAGTCATGGAAATATGGAACTCTTTCAAATATTCGCACCGTCAATATCAGATGAAGCGGATTTATCTGATGAAGAGAAAATGAATCTAGAATTTGAAGTGACAGGCTACTATTTCTCAGCTGAGCCGGGAGAGAAATATAAATCACTCCGAAATGATAATAGCATTGTTTATTTAGAAAGTGGTTCAAATAATCAATATATTAAAGTATTAGTTGTTGTTGATAAGATTAAACGTATCCAGACAAAGAATGGCGAACCAATGTCATTTTTAGAAGGGACAGACCATTCGTGTAAAGGAAATTTCACACTGTTTCCAAATGTTCATCGACGATTTATCCAGCAATTTGATGAAGGGGATACAATACTGATTGAAGGAAAAGTCGAAAGTACGCAACCCGTGGTTAAAATGATTGTAAATAAAATAACGAATGCAGAGGAATTATTAAGAAAATCGGATAAGGACCAGCTAAATCAAGTAGAAGTTACTGCTGATAAAGAGAATGAAGTCTTATATATTCGATTCCAATCACTACAAGATGAAAATAAAAAGCGTCAAGCTTTACAGCGTGTGTTAAAATCTCATCGAGGAAGTACACCGGTTATTATTTATGATGAAAAGACACAACAGCAAGTTGCATTCAAACAAGGCTATTTTGTAACAATTAACGAAAAATTAATTCAAACACTTGAAAAAATGTTTGGAACTAGAAATATTATGTTAAAAAAACAATAAAAGTAATAAAAATTTAAATTAAGTCAAGAAGTTCCAAGACTTCGAAAGCAAAAAATGATAGAATAGCTAATGGAAGATTATTTC
>CAZTXI010000113.1:0-5057 GCA_964617265.1 uncultured Carnobacteriaceae bacterium
CAGTTGTATTAAGTGTGGTACCGGATGTTGAAACACGAACGTGTGAATTACAAACGAAGAGCTTTGCTGATAAATTAGCCAAAGAAGACGTAATCTATTTAACAGTCAGTCGCAATACAGTGGATGAGTTTAATAACTGGAATAAAGAGAATGATTTAAACTTAGTTACGTTATCAGATACAAAAGGTGAATTTGGACGTGAATATGGATTAGAAATTGACTTAGGAGGAGACTCGCGCTTAGCTCGCTCGGTTTTCTTATTAGATACTGATGGTGTAATTCGCTATGTACAGATTGTGAAAGAAGTTGCGGATGAGCCTAACTATGATGAAACATTAGAGGCTATTAAAAACTTGAAATAAGACAAATAAAGAACTTCTACCCGAAAAAAGGTAGAAGTTTTTTGTTTTAGTCTTCTAGTAATTCTAAATTTTTAGTTAAACCAAATGGATTTTCTTCATTTATATGGTCATAAAATAATACACCGTTTAGATGATCCATTTCATGTTGTATAACAATTGAAGGATACCCTTTAAACTTTTCTTCGTGTTTTGTTCCGTCCACATCGTAGTATTCGATTGTGATTCGTTTGTGACGTGGGACGAGTCCTTCATAAACATCATCAATCGATAAACAACCTTCACCGTCTGGGAGTGCTGTTTGTTTAACGGAATGTCTAACAATTCGAGGGTTAATCATAATTCGACTAATAGGTTGTTCATCATCTTCTGCTGGGATATGAGCAGCAAACATTTGAATAGGGATATTAAGTTGCGGTGCTGCAATACCAACGCCAGGTCTTAGATCATACTTATCTGCTAATTCAGGGTCTTGACTATTTTTTAAAAAATCAATCATATCATCTGCTAGTTTACGCGTTTTATTATCTAGAGGAAAGTTAACTTGATTTGCTTTTTCTCTTAATGTTGGATGATAATCGCGGACAATGTCGTCCATTGTAATCATTTTTATTCACTCCTAATACAGTTTACGTTTTTAAATAATAGCATAAATGACGATTGAAAGCTAAAAAAAGTAAAAAGAATATAAGTCATCAGACAATTTTTTACATGTAATTCATTTCACTTACTTATTCATAATTTTTTAATAAAAATCGAAGCTGAAAACATTATGTCTGGGTCTGGTGTTGAAGAGATAACTTTGTATATATTTCACTAATTAATTAAAGAAAAGGATTACATGATAGGTCATTCACAATGAGGGGGATTCGCGTCAGTACTTGATTGGAAAGGTTTTTAATACTAGGTTTTCTACTTGATTTTATCTGCGTAAAATGTTACTTTTAAAAGTGAAAAGGCATGAATCCGAAATGATTTTTTGGGTTTATGATTTATTTATTATATTTAGGAGAGGTATGGTTACAAATGGCAAAAAACCCTTTAGATTTTGACAAGTTAGTCAAATCGTATGGTGAATCATTCCCAATGGTTCAAATCTTGGATAAAGAAGGAAAAGTAGTAAATAAAGACTTAATTCCAGAATTATCTGACGAAGAGCTAGTTGAATTAATGGATAGAATGGTATTCTCACGTGTGTTACACGATCGTTCTATGGCATTAGCAAGACAAGGACGTCTTGGATTTTACGCTCCAACAGAAGGACAAGAAGCGTCACAAATTGCAAGTCACTACGCTTTAGAACAACAAGACTGGATTTATCCAGGATATCGTGATATTCCTCAATTAATCATGCACGGATTACCTATTCACAAAGCATTCTTATGGTCTCGTGGACATGTAGAAGGTAATAACTATCCTGACGACCTACACATTATGAACCCACAAATTATTATTGGTGCACAATATATTCAAGCAATGGGTAACGCTGTAGGACAAAAATTAGCAGGTAAAGAAAATGAAATTACAATAACTTATACTGGTGACGGTGGATCATCACAAGGTGATGTTTACGAAGGATTAAACTTCGCAAGTCGTTACAAAGCACCTGTAGTATTTGTAATCCAAAACAACGGTTATGCAATCTCAACTCCAAGAGATAAACAAACTGCAGCTGAAACATTAGCACAAAAAGCTGTTGCTGTTGGTATCCCTGGTGTTCAAGTTGACGGTATGGACCCATTAGCGGTTTACACTGTAACTAAAGCAGCTCGTGATTGGGCAGTAGCTGGAAATGGTCCTGTTTTAATTGAAACAATTACATCTCGTTTCGGACCTCACTCAACTTCTGGAGATGACCCAACTCGTTACCGTACTCAAGAGTCATTTGACTACTGGGCAGGTCGCGATCCACTAGTTCGTTTCCGCGCTTACTTAACGGAAAAAGAATTATGGACTGAAGAACATGAAGCTGAATTAATCGAAAAATATGAAGCTGAAATTGCAGAAGCTGCTAAAGAAGCAGACTCTACTGCAAAAATGTCAGTTACAGATAGCTTGAAATGGATGTTCTCTAATCCAGGACAAAATATCGTTGAACAAATCGAAAAATACGAAGCAAAGGAGAGTAAATAATCATGACGCAACAACTTAATATGATTTCTGCGATTACTCAAGCCTTAGAGCAAGAAATGGAAAAAGATGAGAAGGTTTTAGTATTCGGTGAGGACGTTGGAGTTAACGGTGGAGTTTTCCGTGCTACAGAAGGTCTTCAAGAAAAATTTGGTGAAGAACGTGTAAGTGATACACCATTAGCAGAGTCTGCAATTGGTGGTATGGCATTTGGTTTAGCTGTACAAGGATTCCGTCCAGTAGCAGAAATTCAATTCTTTGGTTTCGTATTTGAAGTTTTTGACTCAATTGCTGGTCAAGTTTCTCGTCACCGTTTCCGTATGGGTGGTAACATGAATATGCCAGTAGTATTCCGTTCACCATTTGGTGGTGGAGTACGTACACCAGAAATGCACGCGGACAGTTTAGAAGGATTAATGGCTCAAACACCTGGTTTGAAAGTTGTTATCCCATCTAACCCTTACGATGCTAAAGGTCTTATGACTGCAGCAATTCGTGATAACGACCCAGTTGTATTTTTAGAGCATATGAAACTATACCGTTCATTCCGTGAAGAAGTTCCAGAAGAACAATACGAAATTGAAATTGGTAAAGCTAACGTTGCTAAAGAAGGTTCTGATGTTACAGTAGTAGCTTACGGATACATGGTTCGTGAAGCATTAAAAGCTGCAGAACAATTAGAAAACGACGGCGTTTCAGTAGAAGTTATTGACTTACGTACTGTTTCACCAGTTGATTACGAAACAATCGTTGCATCTGTTGAGAAAACAGGTCGTATGGTATTCGTACAAGAAGCACAACGTCAAGCAGGTGTTGGAAACACAGTTATTTCTGAAGTTTCACAACGTGCGATTTTATCATTAAAATCACCAATTAAATTCGTAGCATCACCAGACACAATCTTCCCATTTGCACAAATGGAAAGTGACTGGTTACCAAATGCTGAAGATATTAAAGAAGCAATCGCGGAAGCAACAGACTTCTAATTAAATTTATTTATAAGAATCAAGAGATACCTCTGTGTATCTCTTGCTTACTTATATTACTCAAGTAAAAAAACTGAGAATAGAATCTTTTTGAAAAGAAGGGAAGTATAAAATATGGCTTTTACATTTAAGTTTCCTGACGTTGGAGAAGGAATGGCTGAAGGTGAAATCGTTGATTGGTTAGTTGCTGAAGGCGACGAAGTATCAGAAGGCGATTCAGTAGCAGAAGTACAAAACGATAAGTCAGTTGAAGAAATTGCAGCTCCAGTTTCAGGTACAGTTACAAGTATTTTAGTTGAAGCAGGTACAATTGTTAACGTTGATCAACCAATTATGGTTATCGATGACGGTTCAGAAGGTGAAGCAGAAGTAGAAGCTCCAGCAGCACAAGAGGAAGCTCCTGTAGCAGAAGCAGCTGCACCAGCACCTGCAGAAACAACAGCAGCTCCAGCAGCATCAACATCTACAGGTGTTGTAGCAACATCTGATCCAAACAGATTAGTTCAAGCTATGCCATCAGTTCGTCAATTCGCTCGCGAAAACGACATTGACATTAGCTTAGTACCAGCAACAGGTGCAAACGGACGTACAACTAAAGAAGACGTTGAGAACTTCATGTCTACTGGTGGAGAAGCTCCAGCAGCAGTTGAAGAAGCAACTACAGAAGCTACAGTTGAGACAACTGATGCTCCAGCAGCAGCTACTCAAACAGTTGGTGGCGTTGAAATTGCTCCATTTAAATCTGGTCGTTCAGATGAAGAAACTCGTGAGAAATTAACGATGACTCGTCGTGCAATCTCTAGAGCAATGGTTAAGAGTGCAACAGTTATTCCTTCATTCGCATTATTTGATGAAGTAGTTGTTGACAAATTATGGGATCACCGTAAGAAATATAAAGATATCGCTGCAGAGCGCGATACAAAACTTACTTTCTTACCTTACATCGTTAAAGCTACTACAGCAATGATGAAGAAATTCCCTGTATTCGCAGCTTCATTAGACGATACAACTGATGAAATTGTATACAAAAACTACTACAACGTAGGTATCGCAACAGATACAGACCAAGGTCTATACGTTCCAGTAATCCAAGACGCAGACAGAAAATCAATGTTTGACGTTGCAGATGAAATTATCGAACTTGCTGGTAAAGCTCATGATGGTAAATTAAGTGGAAAAGATATGGCAGATGGAACAATCTCTATCTCAAATATCGGTTCAGTTGGTGGAGCACACTTTACTCCAATCATTAATCACCCAGAATCGGCTATTATTGGTGTTGGAATCATTTCTGATAAACCAGTTGTTAACGCAGAAGGTGAAATCGTAGTTTCTAAAGTACTAGACTTATCATTAGTAGTTGACCACCGTATCATTGATGGTGCAGTTGCTCAACAAGCAATGAACTACATGAAGAAATTATTGTCAGACCCTGAATTACTATTAATGGAAGGTTAAGGTGAATTATTAATGGTTGTAGGAGATATGGCTATTGAGCTAGATACGGTCGTAGTTGGTGCAGGTCCTGGTGGGTATGTTGCAGCGATTCGAGCGTCACAATTAGGTCAAAAAGTAGCGATTA
>CAZTXI010000114.1:0-5027 GCA_964617265.1 uncultured Carnobacteriaceae bacterium
CGACTAATGTAATAGCACAAACCACTTCGTTTTCGTAATTATATACTGGGGCAGCGATAGAGTAATTTCCGATTTTAAGTTCATCTTTACTAAAGGCAAATCCTTTTTTTCGAATTTCTTCAATTTCTTGACGAAGCATAATCGGATTGGTGTGGGTATGTTCTGTAAAAGCCATTAATTCTTCATTTAAGATAATTTCAATCGTTTCAGAAGGGCTGTGAGCTAGCAGTAACTTACCTGAGCTTGTTGCATGAACGGGGTTGAGGGATCCGATTTGTGTTTCAATGTCAGAGTAATAGGATCCGATTTGTTTATTGAGGTAAAGTACTTTTCGTTTGTTCCTTACGGCGATATGGACACTTTCGCCTGTTTCTAAAACAAGTTTGTTTAAAACAGGGGCAACTTCTTGATAGAGTTCACTGTTACTGACAAAGTGACCACCGAGTGATAGCAAGGAACTACCAATACGGTACCCCGGACTATCCGAATCTTCTATTAAAAATTCTTCCTCGACGAGTGTTTGGATGAGGCGACTGACCGTACTTTTTGAGAAGCCTAATTCATCTGAAAGCTCACCTACTCGCCAAATACTATTCTTATTAAATGCCTTTAATATACGTAATGCTTTGGCTAATGACGATAACTGTTCATCTTTTTTCATGTCCATTTCCTTTCTCTCGAATCAATTTTTGAAGCTGTTTCACTATGTGGAACTGGCTAGAACTTTTATTTCACCTAAAACGGTAAACGTTTTCATTATTATAACAGACTTTATGAACAAAATACATAAAAGTGTGCATACTCGTTTCACTATGTGGGACAGTGCGGTTGTTTAAAAAGTGTTAAGCGCTTACAATTCATTTAACAAATCAAACAGCTGTTGAGATTCGATGGCAAAACAAAGAGAGGGTGTTGAAGTGGTAAGAGAATATGATTCACAAATTGTGAAGCTTGCAGAGAAATTAAGAATTGCAAGTCAAACTGGAGAAGAGATAGGACCGCTTGTAGCTGAGAAACCTGATCTAACGATAGACGAGGCGTATTACGTTCAACTGTATAACATTGAACGAAAGTTAGAAGAAGGCCAAAAAATTATTGGAAAGAAAATTGGACTAACTTCGAAAGCAATGCAAGAATCGCTGGGTGTTGATGAACCAGATTATGGTCACCTGCTAGATGACATGGTGATTCCAACGGACAATCCTGTTATTTATAAGGATGAGGTTTTACAACCCAGAGCGGAAGGAGAACTTGCTTTCATATTAAAGAAAGACTTAGTTGGACCAAATGTAACGGTTGAGGATGTACTAGATGCAACAGAATATATTGTTCCTTCAATTGAAATCGTAGACAGTCGTGTGAAAGACTGGAAGATTACATTAAGAGATACCGTTGCTGATAATGCATCATCTGCGATGTACGTTTTAGGAGAGAACTTCTTAAGACCGGATGAAATTGACCGCATTAACGTTGAAATGAAACTCTATAAAAATGGTGAGCTAATTAATGAAGGAACAGGAGCTGCTGTTTTAGGCGATCCAGCTTACTGTGTCGCATGGTTAGCGAATAAATTACACACATATGATATTAAACTAAAAGCAGGCGAAGTGATCTTAGCTGGAGCATTATCAAAAGCAATTGATGCGAAACCGGGAGACGAATTTACATGTACCTTTACAGAAGGTTTAGGCGATGTAACGGTTCGATTTAGTGAAGAGAACAAGCCAAAGAACTAATGTTTTAAAGGAGGATAAGATAGATTGAGTAGAAAAATACTAGCAGGAATAATTGGACCAGGGAACATCGGTTCAGACTTAATGCTGAAGCTATTGCGCTCAGACAAAATTAAAGTTACGTCAATGTACGGAATCGATAATGATTCACGTGGAATGAAAATGGCTCGTGAAAATGGGTTAAAAACATTCGGTAATGGAATTGACGGAATTCATGAATTAGACGAAACGGAGCGTCCTGAAATTTTATTTGATGCTACCTCAGCGGGTGCACATCAATACAATAACAAGGTGGCGCAGGAGTTAGGAATTCGAATGATTGACTTAACACCAGCAGCAATCGGGCCTTTCGTTTCACCAAGTGTGAACTTGGAAGAATTCATTAATGAGCCAAATATCAATATGATTACTTGTGGTGGTCAAGCAACCACACCAATCGTCTCGGCAATTAGTGAAGTCGCACCTGTTGACTATGCTGAAATTGTTGCAACGATATCAAGTGAATCAGCTGGTCCAGGAACGCGTGCAAACATTGACGAGTTTACAGAAACGACGGCTAATGCACTTGAAGTTGTTGGAGGCGCGAAAAAAGGAAAAGCGATTATCATTTTAAACCCAGCTGAACCGCCAATCATCATGCGTGATACGATTTACGCGATTGTAGATGGAGCGTTCGATGAGAGTGAAATGATTGCCGCAATCCGCAAAAAAGAAAAAGAAATTCAATCTTACGTACCAGGATTTGCCTTACGTACCGATCCAGTGATTGATGGCAACCGTGTAGCGGTATATGTTCAAGTAGAAGGAGCTGGTGATTACTTACCAGTATATTCTGGAAACTTAGACATCATGACAGCCTCAGCACAGGGTGTAGCTGAAAGAATCGCAGATTATATTCTTGCAGACGAAGCAACGGGGGTGTCGGCAAATGACTAAAAAGGTTACCGTATTAGAAGTAGCTTTACGAGATGGATCGCATGCGATTCAACATCAATATACTGTTGATCAAGTTAGAGAGATTACAAAAGGGTTAGATGAGGCGAAAGTTCCTTATATCGAAGTATCGCATGGTGATGGTATCGGTGGATCATCCGTACAATATGGATTCTCCCATACATCCGATATTGAACTCATCAAAGCTGCAAAAGAAGTAACAACAAATTCAAAAATTGCTGTGCTACTGTTACCAGGAATTGGAACAGTTGAAGACTTGAAAGAAGCACGTGCAGCTGGGGCAGATATGGTTCGTATCGCCACACACAGTACAGAAGCGGATGTTTCAAGACAGCATATCGTTGCCGCAAAAGAAATGGGCTTAGAAGTAGTCGGATTCTTAATGATGGCACACATGGTTGAACCTGAAAAATTATTAGAACAAGCTAAATTGATGGAGAGCTACGGTGCAGATATCATTTATGCAACAGATTCAGCTGGAGCTTTACTACCAGATCAAGTACGAGAACGAATTGAACTACTTGTAAAAGAATTAAACGTACCGGTTGGTTTCCATGGCCACAATAACTTAGGACTCGCAATGGCGAATACCTTAGCGGCAGCAGATGCAGGTGCAACTTACTTAGATGGAAGTGCGAGAGCATTAGGTGCTGGTGCCGGAAACACACAAACAGAAGTGATGATTTCAGTACTAGAAAAATCAGGTTATGAAACAGGTGTGGATTTATTTAAGCTAATGGATGTTGCAGAAGATTTAGTTGCACCAATCATTGATACACCTCAAATCATCGACCGCGATAGCTTAACGTTAGGTCACGCAGGTGTTTACTCAAGTTTCAAACTATTTGCGCAACGATCAGGCCAGCGCTTCGGTATTGACTCACGCGACATTTTAGTGGAATTAGGAAAACTAAAAGTAGTTGGTGGACAAGAAGACATGGTTGAAGATGTTGCAGCAGGAATGGCTGCGGAACGAGATAGAGCCTAACCAGTATAGGGGTCATAAAAAATGGATCAGCAAGAAATCAATGACATTGCGCGCTACCTTTATGATGCTGAAATGAATTTAACTGAAATAGAAAGAATTACCATTTCAAAAGTACCGGATTTAACGGCAACAGAAGCCTATCAAATTCAAGACCGAATGACGGAGATGAAGCAAGCGGACGGGCATAAGATTTTTGCACCGAAGCTTGGCCTCACCTCACCGGCTAAAATGAAACAAATGAATGTAGAAGATCCAATTTACGGTTATGTCTTTGATTACATGCTTGTTGAAAACAAAGGTCAATTCAGCGTGAGTGATTATATCCATGCCCGTGTTGAACCAGAGATCTCAATTGTTTTGAAAAATGAGCTCAAAGGGCCGGGAATCACAATGGATGACGTAGCAAAGAATGTCGATTACGTTGTCAGTAGTGTTGAAATATTAGACAGCCGCTACATTAATTATGGGTTTACCCATCCAGATGTCATCGCAGATAACACATCTGCTAGAGGCGCTGTGTATAGCCAGGATAAAGTTAACTTAGGTGAATTGGATTTAATCCAAGAAAAAGCGACCTTAACGATTAACGGTGAAATAAAAGCAGAAGGTCAAGGATCAGCTGTACTTGGAAATCCATTAGAAACCATTGTCTTCTTAGCCAATGAAATGGGTAAAAAAGGACAAGCCGTACCGGCAGGAGTCCCAATTATGACAGGCGGAATGACCTCGGCAATACCGGTTAATACTGGAGACTTAATCGAAGTTCATTTCACAACATTAGGTAAAATTGAAATAAAAGCAAAAAATTAAGTTTTTTAAGAAATGTAAACGAATACAAAAATAAAAATAAAAAATTATAAAGAAGAAAGAGGAGAAATAAATTATGTCAGATTACAAAGAGCCAATTTTTGATGTTCATCAGTTAGCACACACGGAGTTACTTACACCAGTACTAGAGGATTCAGTAGAGTTCTTTACGAAACTATTAGGTATGTCAATTGTTCACCGTGAAGGCGATTCAGTTTACTTACGTGCTTACGAAGATGTTTACAAATATTCATTAATTTTAACGCAAGCTGAAGAAGCAGGTATGGGATTCTCAGCATTCCGTACAAGTTCACCTCAAGCATTAGAGCGTCGTGTTGCAGCAGTTGAAGCATCAGGACAAGCAGGAGAGTGGCGTGAAGACAACTATGGATATGGCCCTTCATATCGATTTGAAGACTTAGATGGTCACGTGATTGAATTATTCTGGGAAGTTGAAAAGTTTGGTGCAGGCGATGGTATCCAATCAGGAATCTTAAACCGTGCACAACGTCGTCCACTACAAGGTATTCCAGTACGTCGTATTG
>CAZTXI010000115.1:0-4974 GCA_964617265.1 uncultured Carnobacteriaceae bacterium
GTTGTTTCCCATAATTGATCCGCATCCATCTCACCTAGTCCTTTATAACGTTGAACAGCCGGCTTTGGTGAAGCTGGTATTGTTTTTAAGTACTCCTCAAGTGCTTCATCTGAGTCTAGATAAACGGACGTTTTTCCTTGTCGTACTTGATATAGGGGCGGTTGAGCCACATAAATAAATCCGGCATCAATCGCTGGACGCATGTAACGGAAGAATAAAGTCAGTAATAGTGTACGAATATGCGCACCATCGACATCCGCATCCGTCATAATAATTAATTTATGGTAACGGGCTTTATCCACATCAAATTCTTCTCCAAATCCAGTTCCCATCGCTGTAAAGAGCGTACGAATTTCTTCGTTGGCTAGAATTCGATCAAGTGATGCTTTTTCAACGTTCAGAATCTTACCTCGAATCGGTAAAATCGCTTGGAATAGACGTGAACGACCTTGTTTAGCTGATCCTCCCGCCGAATCCCCCTCAACAATAAATAATTCAGAGATGATAGGATCTTTAGATGAGCAGTCTGCTAATTTACCCGGTAAGTTTGAAATTTCAAGACCACTCTTTTTACGTGTCACTTCACGAGCACGTTTTGCTGCTACTCGAGCTTTGGAAGCTAGTTCAGCTTTTTCTACAATTTGTTTACCAACTTTAGGATTCTCCATTAAGAAACGCTCAAAGTTCTCAGAGAATAAACGGTCAACGATTGTTCGCGCTTCTGAGTTTCCTAATTTTGTTTTTGTTTGACCTTCAAACTGAGGATCTGGGTGTTTAATACTAATAACAGCCGTTAATCCTTCACGGACATCTTCACCTAAAAAGTTATCATCATTTTCTTTTAATAAATCAGATTTTCGAGCATAGTCATTTATAACTCGTGTTAATGCTGCTTTAAATCCAGACTCATGTGTTCCACCTTCGTGGGTACGAATATTATTTGTAAACGATAATAAGTTTAAGTGATAACCTGTTGTATGTTGTAACGATACCTCTACTACAATATCATCTTGTTCGTCTTCTAGATAAACGGGTTCAGTATATAAGACATCTTTATTTTCGTTTAGATATTCTGTATAACTCTTAATCCCACCAGAATAACGATAAGAAGCTTCTTTGATTTCTTCTTCATTACGTATATCTGTAATATCAATTTGTAAATCACGATTCAAGTAAGCTAATTCTTGAACACGATCTCTTAATCGTTCGAAATCGTACTGGATACTTTCTTTAAAAATTTCTTCATCCGGACGGAAATACACTTCTGTTCCCGATTTATCGGTATCGCCAATAATTTCCATATCGCCCACCGGAATACCACGTTCGAAACGCTGGAAATAAATTTTACCATTTTTATAAATACGGTACTCTAAGAACGTTGATAAGGCGTTAACAACTGCGGCTCCAACACCATGAAGTCCTCCAGAAACTTTATAACTTCCTCCACCAAACTTTCCACCTGCATGTAAAACTGTAAAAACAGTTTCTGAAGCTGGTCGGCCTGTTTTATGCTGTAAATCTACAGGAATCCCACGACCATTATCGGATACACGAATATGGTTATCGTCTTCAATTTGAATATGAATGGTGTCGGCAAATCCCGCCATTGCCTCGTCAATCGAGTTATCAACAATCTCCCAAACAAGGTGATGCACTCCATCTAAACCGGTTGTTCCAATATACATACCAGGACGTTTTCTTACGGCTTCTAAACCTTCTAAAACTTCAATCTGACTTGCATCATAATCACCAGGCGTGAATTTTTTATTTTCATCCATTGTTTAAAATTCTCCTATCTCTATAAGCTGTCGGATATTTTATGCGTCTAAACTTTCATCCGTTTTTTCAATCGATCCATCTTCAACATAAAAAATGAATGGATCATTTAATAAATCCATCTGAACCCCATCTAAACTGGTCGTCGTTATAAATGTTTGAACTTTGTTTTGAATACTTTTTAATAAATGCGTTTGGCGACTGTCATCTAATTCACTTAATACATCATCCAATAATAAAATCGGGTATTCGCCCGTCATTTCACGCATCAATTCAATTTCTGCTAATTTCAAACTTAAAGCTGTCGTTCGCTGCTGGCCTTGAGACCCATAAGTTTGAACATTCCGATCATTTACATAAAAAATCAAATCATCTCGGTGTGGACCAATTATTGTTGTTCCCTGATCCACTTCTTGAGCGTGGTTTTTTTCATAATCTTCTTGTAAATGATTAAAAATCTCTTCAACAGTCATCGTTTCATCAGCACTGGAAGAGGTTTTATAACGTATCATTAAGGTTTCTTTTTCATTTGAAATATCTTTTTGAACCGCATCTGCTAAATCACTCAACTGATTGACAAATTTAAAACGAGCATATAAAACCTCAGCAGCTTCTGTAGCTAGCTGTTCTGTTAAAACTTCTAAATAGATTTTATCGTAATTATTTTTAAACCGAGCTTGCTTCAAAAATTGATTGCGTTGTTTTAAAACTTGCTGAAATTGAGACAGATGATATAAATAAATTTTATTCATTTGGCCTAATTCCATATCAATAAACTTGCGACGTACAGATGGTGAACCTTTTACTAAAGATAAATCTTCCGGCGCAAATAATATGACATTTAATTGGCCAATATAATCGCTCAGCTTTTTCTGTTCTAAGTGATTTAATTTAGCTTGTTTTCCACGTTTTGATAAAATAATTTCAAGTGGAACCGAATGTGCTTTCTTTTTTAACTGGCCTTTTACTTTTGCAAAGTCACTATCCCAGCGAATTAATTCGCGATCACGTGATGTGCGGTGGCTTCTAGACATCGCTAAAAAATAAATACTTTCGATTAAATTTGTTTTTCCTTGAGCATTTTCCCCGATTAAAACGTTAATAGACGATGAAAAAGTTAATGTAGTCTGCTCATAATTTCGATAATGCTGTAATTCAATATTTTCTAAATACATTAATTGCCTGACTCAGCGAGAGATTTAATCTCAAAATCGCCTATATTTGTAATGCTAACAACATCTTTATCGTATAATTTCTTTCCTCTACGATTTTCTAATTCATCATTCACGAATACTTCCATTTGTTGTAAGAATGGCTTAGCCATGCCTCCACTAGAGATAACATCGGCTAATTTTAAAAATTGCCCCAATGTAATGTAAGTATCTTTAATTTCAATAATTGTTCTATCCATCGGAAAAGCTCCTTTATCACTTACTGTTTTTTCATACTTGATTATTATACCAAAAAAACAGGTAGTTATCAATTTTAGCTCCGTTTTTAGCCTTAAATTTGCCTTGTATTGAATTTTCTTTGATTTTAAAGAAAAAAGATTCAATGTATATATAATGCCTATAAACAAAAAAAAAGTGGATTTATAGAAAATCCACTCATTTCATCTTATTTATTTTTTAATATTAACGTGCTGATGTTGACGTTCGAATTGGTGTGATTAATTGAACGAATTTATGATCGTCTTCTGAATCATTTGGCACAATGACAAATGGACGTAAAGTCGAGATTAATTTTAAGGTTACTTTTCCACCATCAAATGTATTTAAAGCATCTCTTAAATAATCAGGGTTGAATGAAATTTCAATATCATCACCATTCAATGCTTCAAAAGGTACATCCTCTTCTACATAACCAACTTCTGGTGAATTACTTGTTAACTGTAATGTCCCATTTTCAACTGATAATTTAACCACGTTATTTTTACCAGCATGCGATAACAGAGATGTACGTCCAACCGCACCTTTAAGTGTTTGAACATTCACTTCAATTTGTGTCGATGACTCACTAGGAATTAATTGATCCGTTTGAGGATAATTTCCTTCAAGTAATCGAGAATAGAAATGCGTATCTTCTGTCATAAATAAAATTTGGTTATCCGCAATTGCTACACTAACTTCTTCAATATCATCTGTTAAGATTTTTGAAAGTTCCGTTAAGCTATTTCCAGGAATAACAATTTGGAAAGCTAAATCTTCAGGTACATCAACCGGAATAATTCGTTGACTTAAACGGTGACTATCTGTTGCAACTGCTTTTAATTGACTGTCATTAATTGTGAAATTCACACCCGTTAAAATTGGACGACTTTCATGTTTTGATACCGCAATAACAGTTTGTTCAATTACTCGTTTTAATAATAATACAGGCAACTTGAATGCTTCTGCAGTATCTATTTCTGGTAAGTATGGATAACTAGCTGCATCTAATGCATTAATCGTAAAAAATGAATTAGCAGAAGAAATCGATGCTTGTAATTGTGTATTGACTTCAAATGTAAATGTATCATCTGATAATTTATTAATAATATCTGCAAAGAAACGTGCTGGTTGTAAAACGATACTTCCTGTTTCCTCAATAACTAAATCTGCATCTGCATCATCTACATAAATTTTCGATTCAATTGAAATATCTGAGTTACTACCTGTAATTTTTAAATTATTTTTAGTTACTTCAAGTTTCAATCCAGTCAGAATAGGAATAGTCGTTTTATTTGAAATGGCTAATTGTACATTTCTCAATTTTTTTAATAGTTCTAAACGATTAACTGTAAATTTCATTCTCTCAGCTCTCCTTTTTGAAAGTATTTATCGTATTTAGTATAACATAATTTATGTGTTTTTTTTATTTTTGAAATCAATTCAATCAGGTGGCCTATATATTAATTATATTTAATAAATAATATAGTAATAGTAGTAGGGCCTGTGAATTCTGTGGATAACCAAAAATCAGTTGAAAGAGTAAAGTTTTCCACTGTGGATAACTTGTGGATTAAAGTGTGTTTAACTTTTCTACTTATCCACAACTCAATTTAGCTAAAATTTACATTTTTTCTTTTAATTCGTTAATTTCACGCTTAATTTGAGAGTCAATTTCAATTAAATTCGTTATTTTTTCATGAGCATGTAGGACGGTTGTATGATCTTTTCCACCAAACTCACTTCCAATTTTTGGAAACGAAGCATCCGT
>CAZTXI010000116.1:0-4958 GCA_964617265.1 uncultured Carnobacteriaceae bacterium
GAGGAAATTAAAAATGGCTTTAAACGTAGAACAAATTATCGCTGATTTAAAAGAATCTACAGTTCTAGAAATCAACGAATTAGTAGAAGCAATTGAAGAAGAATTTGGTGTAGAAGCAGCAGCACCAGTAGCAGTAGCAGGAGCAGGAGCAGCAGTTGAAGAAGAGAAATCTGACTTTGACGTTGAATTAACAAGCGCTGGTTCAGCTAAAATCCAAGTAATCAAAGTAGTTCGTGAAATTACTGGATTAGGATTAAAAGACGCTAAAGCATTAGTTGATGGAGCACCAGGAATCATCAAAGAAGGCGTAGCTAAAGAAGAAGCAGAAGAAATGAAAGCTAAAATTGAAGAAGCTGGAGGATCTGTTGAACTTAAATAAGTTTAACGATCTAACATGTGAATTCGAAACCTCAAGTGGATTATCCCGCTTGAGGTTTTTCTTTTTTCTCGATAGCGTAGATAATAAAATCTTAAATTACTTGGAGCCTGCTTTTTATGAAAGAGGAGTAACCGGTAAAGAATAACAAATAAACGGTGTAAAATTGATTGCATGGACACTGCTATTAGATTTCGAAGTTATCGATTCAACAGGTTAACCCTCGCAAGTCATGAAATATTAACAAATTATCTGAAAATAAATCAATTAGATTGGCCTTATATGCTGTAGAGTTATGTTATAATGTCACATGCAACAGGAAACAGCTTACCAGAATGATGAGAGTAGATTAACGTATATCAGGAGTGAAAACATGAAAAGTGAAAACGAAAATACATCTCGTGTCGATTACGGGATTATTCTATGTATTATGTTGCTAGCAATAATTGGTTTAATATCCCTCTATTCAACATCCGTGTTGATTCAGGGTGGAGGCTTGCGCATGACGATTATGCAAGGTATTTGGTATGTGCTTGGAACAATTGCAGCAGCGGTTATTATGTTATTTGATTCAGAGCAACTTTGGAAATTAACGAACTTTCTGTATGCGCTAGGGATATTGGCTTTAATTTTTACGTTGCTTTTTTATGATCGAGAGTTATCTGTTGTAACGGGAGCTAAAAGTTGGATTCGGATTCCAATTATTAATTTCACGCTACAGCCTTCCGAATTTGTTAAAATACCTTATATTTTAATGTTGGCTAAAACAACTACGCTACACAACTCACGATTTAAAAATCGGACAGTTGAATCGGATTTTATGTTGATTGGGAAATATATATTGTGGTCAGTGCCACCATTGTTTTTAATTATGTTACAAAATGACTTAGGAACGACATTAGTTTATATCGCTATACTTGCTGGAATCTTTTTATTATCGGGCATACAATGGAAGATTATTGTTCCGATTGTTTTAAGTGTATTTATATTAGCAGCTGGTATTATTATATTAGTTGTTTATAACCGAGACTTTTTACAAAGAACATTGGGAGTTCAAGATTACCAGTTTAGCCGAATAGATACTTGGCTGGATCCGTATCATGATACATCTTCAGCCTCTTACCAAGTTATCCAAGCCTTTAAAGCTATTGGGTCGGGTGGAGTATTTGGCAAAGGGTTAGGGGTGTCGGATGTCTATATCCCTGTGCGCGAGTCGGATATGATTTTTGCGACGATTGGTGAAAACTTTGGTTTTGTTGGCGCATCATTCTTAATTTTTATATACTTTGTATTAGTTTATAATATGATTCGAATTGTTTATGATACAAAAAATGAGTTTTATGCTTATATTGCAACGGGTGTCATTATGATGATTGTATTCCACGTTCTTGAAAACGTTGGGATGAATATTGGGCTATTACCTCTTACGGGAATCCCATTACCCTTTGTTTCGCAAGGTGGATCGGCTTTATTAGGAAATATGATGGGTGTCGGTTTAATTATGTCGATGCGATTCCATCACCGCTCGTATATGTTTTCGGGAGATGGCGACAAGTTTCACTCGGAAGCAAAATAATAAATTTTAAATAAAAAGTTATCAAGAGAAAGAGGGTAGGCTATGCTAAAAAAACGATTTAAAATGTTAGATCTTTGGATCGTGATTCCATTTTTATCCTTAGTTCTATTTAGTATTGTCGCTGTCTATAGTGCCAGTACCTTTATTTCACTGGAAGATTATGGACATCCGAATCATTTCTTAATTCGTCAAACAGTCTATGTTGTTTTAAGTATTCTGGCAGGAGCATTCTTTTCTATTTTTCCATTTAAATTACTAAAGAATAAACGATTTATAAAATTAGGAACCATTGTTATATTTGTGCTGTTAGTGGTCGTGTTATTCTTACCACCTATATTAGGTGCAAGGCGTTGGATTCCATTTCCGTTATTTAATATTCAACCTGCCGAATTTGCTAAAGTATTTATCATTTGGTATTTAGCTTATATTTTTTCAAGAAACCAAAAAGGTTTGGAAGAAGATTTTATGGGGACTGCAATTCGACCGGGTATTCTTGTCGGATTAATGGTTGTACTAATCTTGCAACAACCCGATACTGGAACGGCGATTATTGCTTCGATGATTGTATTAATGATGCTTTCGTCTAGTGGTGCGTCTGTTAAATATGGATTGTCCTTCTTTTTTAGTTTAGCGATTATTGCTGGGTTAGCCATTTTTATCATTTATAACTTTGGAGATCATTTATTTGGAGATGACTACCGTTATGAACGATTCCTTGGTTGGTTTGATCCATTTGGAAACTACGAATCAGATGGACATCAGCTTGTTAACTCTTACTATGCTTTGAATAGAGGAGGATGGTTTGGTGTAGGGATTGGTAATAGCGTACAAAAGACCGGTTACTTACCGTTTCCTTATACTGATTTTATTATGGCAATTGTTGGAGAAGAAGCTGGACTAGTGGGTGTAGGTTTTGTTTTGAGTAATTTAGGCGTATTGATTGGACGCTCATTTTATTTAGGAAGTAAAGCAGACGATACGTTCAATAGTTTAATTTCTATTGGAGTTGGTTCGATGCTTCTGGTTCAGTCGCTTGTTAATTTGGCAGGTGTCACTGGGTTACTTCCAATTACAGGTGTTACATTCCCCTTATTAAGTTACGGGGGGTCCAGTTTATTGGCTATCGCTATTTCATTAGCGCTGGTATCAAATGCCTCAACCAATGAACGGATATTAAAAAGTAAAAAAAGTAAATAATATTAGAGGCCGCATCTTGATGATGTGAGCCTCTTTTTTTGTTATTTTAACTGAATTAAAAACATTAAATTTTAATGAGGAAAAAGCTTGTGTTTCGTTTTTGGATTTGCTATCATAGTAAAAGCGAAAAAAGAGCCATAATAGGCTAACGAAAGGAGTAATGATGAATTGGGGAAATTAAAGGCAGTTTTATTATTAAATGATAAACTTTCAATTAGCACTTTTATTTTTACATTTGTCTTTGTTTTTTCTTCTATTTCATATGTTATTCCAAGGAGTTCTTTATTTTAAATAAAGAGCTCTATTTTTTTGCGCAAAATGTGGTAATGGGGGATGGAGAATGGCAGAAGAAAGAGCGTTAACTATGGACATACAAAATGAAGGAGATGGAGCAGTGATTAGGGAAAGTGAAATGCTGTTAGAAGTGGACGAAAAACCAGAATTCGGTATGGGGTTATTACTTAGTTTTCAACATGTCTTTTCAATGTTTGGAGCGACAATCTTAGTACCGATTATTACTGGATTACCAATTTCAGTTGCTTTACTGATGAGTGGTGTAGGGACATTAATTTATCATGCAATCACAAAATCTAAGGTACCGGTTTATCTTGGTTCTTCATTCGCATTCATTGGTGCCATGCAAATTGCAATGGAGCAATTGGGTGGTGATGTGAGTGCCTCACAAACAGGGATTATGATTTCAGGACTTGCGTATGTTTTGATTGCTCTGATCTCGGTCAAGGCAGGTACGAACTGGATTGATAAAATGATGCCGCCAATTGTTATTGGACCAATGATTGTTGTTATTGGATTAGGACTTTCATCTACGGCTATTCAAAGTGCCGACTTAGTTATGGGTGGCCAGTGGCAGAATATTCTTGTTGCAGCTGCAACGTTCTTAATAGTAGCTTATGTGAATACAAAAGCGAAAGGTTTCTTGAAGATTATCCCATTTTTAGCTGGGATTATTGGTGGATATTTAGTGGCATTAGTATTAGGCATTGTAGATATTACACCGATTATCGACGCTCCCTGGTTTAGTATCCCAGAAATTTATCTACCATTCGAAACAGGCCGATTCAACTCATATTCTATTCACTTAGGTGCAGAATCATGGGCGTTCTTACCACTTGTATTAGTTACAGTAGCGGAACATGTCGGAGACCATACTGTATTAAGTAAAATGACAAACCGTAACTTTTTGAAGGACCCAGGACTAGCTCGCACATTAACGGGTGATGGGATTGCTTCGTTTATATCAGCGTTCTTTGGTGGACCAGCGAATACAACCTATGGCGAAAACACAGGTGTTATTGGGCTAACGCGTGTAGCTTCTACTAGTGTTATTCGTAATGCAGCGATTATCGCAGTAGTCTTGAGTTTTATGGGGAAATTTACAGCATTATTAACAACTATTCCAAATGCAGTTATTGGTGGAATGTCGATCATCTTATACGGAGTTATCGCTTCTAACGGATTGAAAGTAATGATTGACGAGCAACTAGACTTTTCTAAAGCGCGCAATCTAATTATTGCAAGTAGTATGTTGGTTGTAGGTCTGGGTGGAGCGGTTCTAGATATCGGTCCGATTATTATCTCTGGAACAGCTTTAAGTGCACTGGTTGGAATCATTTTAAATCAGCTTTTACCAGCAGAATAAGATTTTACGGGGCTTGTTTCGGCAAGTCCCTTTTTTATTTCAGTCGAATTTGATAAAATGAATAGGATATTAAGGATTGTATTCAGAGAGGACATATTAAAAATGGATCATTACTATTCATCCAAGCCAACTTCCGAAAGTAATCGTGA
>CAZTXI010000117.1:0-2957 GCA_964617265.1 uncultured Carnobacteriaceae bacterium
CAAATTGTTTTAGGTAACGTATTCCACCATGAACAAGTTTTGTCGAACGACTACTTGTTCCTTCAGCGAAGTCTTGCATTTCAATTAGACCCGTTTCTAAACCACTTGCTGCTGATTGAATCGCTACACCAGCTCCCGTAATTCCCCCACCAATAATTAGTAGGTCTAATGTACGGTCTTCTAGTTTTTCAATTGCTCTTTGACGTGTCTCTTTTGAAAATCTCATCATGTCACTCTCTCCTTCTTATAATTCTTCTTCGTCTTCTTCTGAGAATACGCGTGTTGCATGAACGGCTTTCTTCCATCCGCGGTATAATTGCTCTTTACGAGCATTATTCATAGATGGTGTAAATGTTTCTCCTGCTTCGTTTAGTGTTTTGATTTCATCTAAATCTTTCCAATAGCCAACTGCTAAACCAGCTAAGAATGCTGCTCCTAATGCTGTTGTTTCTAGGTTTTTCGCACGAGCGATTTCAATACCAATAATGTCTGACTGGAATTGCATTAAGTAGTTGTTCATTGCTGCTCCACCATCTACTTTTAATACAGGAATCTTCATGTCCGTATCAACTTGCATTGTATCAATGACATCACGAACTTGGTAGGCAATCGATTGAACGGTCGCTTTTACAAAGTCGTTTTTCGTTGTACCACGTGTTACACCAAATACTGATCCACGAGCGTTTGAATCCCAGTATGGTGCTCCTAAACCTGTAAAGGCTGGTACGACATAAACTTCATCGTTGTTTGTAGAATTACGAGCTAATTCTTCTGATTCCGCAGATGTTTCAATCATTTCTAATCCATCACGTAACCATTGAATCGAGCTTCCAGCGATAAAGATTGAACCTTCTAGTGCGTAATAAATTTTACCGTTAATCCCATAACCAATTGTCGTTAAAAGGTTATTTTTAGACATTTGAACTTTGTCTCCAGTGTTCATAATGATGAATGAACCTGTACCATAAGTATTTTTAACCATACCTGGTTCAAATGCAAGTTGACCAAATAATGCGGCTTGTTGGTCTCCAGCCATTCCACCGATTGGCACTTCCCCTCCGTAGAAATGGAATGGAGCTGTTGTTCCATAAATTTCTGAGTTTGATTTTACTTCTGGTAACATTTGAGCTGGGATATTTAATAATTCTAAAATTTCTTCATCCCATTTTAAGTCTTTAATGTTGTATAACATTGTTCGAGCTGCGTTCGAGTAATCCGTTACGTGGTTTTGACCATTTGTCAGTTTCCAAACTAGCCATGTATCAATTGTTCCAAATAACAACTCGCCTTTTTCAGCGCGTTCTTGTGCTCCTTCAACGTTATCTAAAATCCAGCGAATTTTTGTTGCTGAGAAATATGCATCAATTACTAGACCTGTTTTTTCGTGAATCATTTCAGAGTGGCCAGCGTCTTTTAATTGATCTGCGATGTCTGCCGTTTGACGTGATTGCCATACAATCGCATTGTAAATTGGTAGTCCTGTTGCTTTATCCCAAACAACTGTTGTTTCACGTTGGTTTGTAATACCGATCCCTGCGATTTGCGTTGGTTTTATACCGCTTTCAATAAATGCACCTGCAATAACTGACTGAACAGATGTCCAGATTTCATTTGCGTTGTGCTCTACCCAACCCGCTTTCGGGAAAATTTGTGTAAATTCTTTTTGGTAACTACTTACCTTTTCACCTTTTTTATTAAAGATGATTGCTCTTGAACTAGTTGTACCTTGGTCGATGGATAAAATATATTTTTCCATTGAGAATCCCCCTGTTTGTGTAATTATAAATTAGTCGTTAGTAGTAATGATAATGCTTACATCTTTTACTTAACACTACTTTACCGTTTTTAAATCGTTGTAACTATCGTCTTTTTTTCTGTTTCAAAAAAAAATGAGAACTATACCGCTAAACCATTGAAACTTCAACATGCGTGAAATGGATTCCATCACATTAAACGGGAGAATATCGCACGATTTAATTAGTTTAATGAAAAAACTAGCTTCATTTGAGCGAAGCTAGTTGAATTTACGTATTTTTGGTAGCTAGGTAATCGTTCATCAAATCTTCTAATCGTCGAATATCAAAGGGGTTCGGTGCTCCTTTTAGATAATAAGTTGGTTGTTTATAAACTTGGTCATAGACATTTGAAATGATGAGATCAAATGTCTTGTAGTGATTCCATGGTTCAAGCGTAACCAGACGATTCACTTCTAAGTGCTGTCGGAGAACAGTTAAAACGGGTAGCTGTTTGGTTTCCGATCCATCTAAATCAACACCCACTAATATTTTTTGCGGTGTTTGGTAGATAACAAAGGATAAGACTTCTACAATTCGCCAACGTGTTTTTACAAATAAATCTCCATACTTACTCATATCATACCCATATACATCTTCAGCGACTTCTCGAATCATTTCTTCCGCCAAATCGGCATGCTCTAATGCCATACTGTTACGAATAATGACTAAGTCCTCAGCTAAACGATAAGCTCGGTCAATCAACGCTCCTTCAAAGAAATAGAGTTGCCCCAATACTTGATTCAATGTGTATAACCCTTGTTCATTTAGATTTTCTCCACTCGGTACGATTGAGCGAATGATACGAAGACCTCTTGTTGTTGCATCACTAACTGGTCCTCCGTAACCTAATTTTCGTTCCATAACATGTGGTGACAATATCGACATCGTTGTAATGAATATGAACTGGCACATAATTTCTTCTTCTTCAACTTCTAACGCATAGCGACTCAGATAGCGCAACATTTGTTGGCGGACTTGTTGGAAAAAGCGATGATTCTGATAAACGGTCATCAACTGGTTTAACGTTTTAAATTTTTTCTTTTTTAAACCGATTCGCTTTTTCGTAATGGAAAACCACAAAGCTAATTTAAACTCGTTTGTGGTAGACATATCATTTGCCCATGCTTGTTTAATAGCATCAATCATACTTTTGAATTGTGC